>NZ_JBHVWF010000071.1:25636-39208 GCF_042882365.1 Streptomyces sp. NPDC058221
GGCGTCTGGGGGGGGGGGCTGTTGGTGGTGGTCGCCCGCCGGCGCCGCCCGCCCCCCGGCGCGGCCCCCGCCCCCCCGGCCGGGGGGGGGGCCCCCCCCCCCCCCCACCGCCGTGTCACGGTCCGGTGGAAACGGTCACCCGCAGGCTGTTCCCACAGGGGCAAGCGACCGCTTAGTATGCGCCGGAGCAGTGGTAATGCCGACAGTGTTGTGGAGGCCCCTCATGCAGGCATGGCGAGTGCATCGGAACGGCGAGCCGAGCGAGGTGATGCGGCTCGAAGAGACGGACCGGCCCACGCCCGGCGACGGGCAGGTGCTGATCGAGGTGCTCGCGGCGAACATCAACTTCCCCGATGCGCTGCTCTGCCGCGGCCAGTACCAGGTGCGGCCACCGCTGCCGTTCACGCCCGGTGTGGAGATCTGCGGCAGGACCGAGGACGGCCGCCGGGTGCTCGCCACCCCCGCTCTGCCGCACGGCGGCCTCGCGCAGTATGTCGTCGCGGACGAGGCGGCCCTGCTGCCCGCCCCCGAGGCCCTCGACGACGCGGAGGCCGCCGCCCTGCACGTCGGCTACCAGACCGGCTGGTTCGGACTGCACCGCCGGGCGCGGCTCCAGGCGGGCGAGACCCTCCTCGTCCACGCCGCGGCAGGCGGCGTCGGCAGCGCGGCCGTCCAGCTCGGCAAGGCCGCGGGCGCCACCGTCATCGGTGTGGTCGGCGGCGCCGAGAAGGCCAAGACCGCCACCGCGCTCGGCTGCGACCTGGTCATCGACCGGCGAACCGAGGACATCGTCGCGGCCGTCAAGGAAGCCACCGGCGGGCGCGGCGCCGACGTCGTCTACGACCCCGTCGGCGGCGACGCCTACGCCAAGTCCGTGAAGTGCATCGCCTTCGAGGGCCGGGTGGTCGTCGTCGGCTTCGCCAGCGGTGTCATCCCCACCCCGGGGCTCAACCACGCCCTGGTGAAGAACTACTCGGTCCTCGGGCTCCACTGGGGTCTGTACAACACCAAGGACCCACAGGCGATCCGTGACTGTCACCGGGAGCTGACCCGGCTCGCGGCCGAGGGCGTCATCAAGCCCCTGATCAGCGAACGTGTGGCGATGGACGGGGCGGCTTCCGCCGTTCAGAGCGTCGCCGACGGCACCAGCACCGGCCGCATCGTCGTCCTCCCCTCGGGAGCCGCCCGATGACCGCCCCCGACGCCGCCGAACTGCGCCGCCGCACGCGGGAGCTGCTCGCCGCCCACCCGCCGGCCACCACCGACCGCACCGACTTCCTCAAGGCGCGCTTCGACGCCGGACTCGCCTGGGTGCACTACCCGGCCGGACTCGGCGGACTCGACGCCCCGCGCTCCCTGCAGCCCGTCGTCGACGCCGAACTCACCGCGGCCGACGCACCGGACAACGATCCGCGCCGCATCGGCATCGGCCTCGGCATGGCCGCCCCGACCGTCCTCGGGTACGGCACCGACGAGCAGAAGAAGCGCTTCCTGCGCCCTCTGTGGGTCGGCGATGAGGTGTGGTGCCAGCTCTTCAGTGAGCCGGGAGCCGGTTCCGACCTGGCCGCCCTCGGCACCCGTGCGGTGCGCGACGGGGAGGACTGGGTGGTCGACGGACAGAAGGTCTGGACGTCCAGCGCCCATGTGGCGCGATGGGCGATCCTCATCGCCCGCACCGACCCGGACGCGCCCAAGCACCGCGGCATCAGCTACTTCATCTGCGACATGACCGACCCCGGCGTCGAGGTGCGGCCGCTGCGCCAGATCACCGGCGAGGCCGAGTTCAACGAGGTCTTCCTCACCGGGGTGCGCATCCCCGACAGCCACCGGCTCGGCCCGGTGGGCGAGGGCTGGAAGGTCGCGCAGACGACGCTCATGAACGAGCGCGTCTCCATCGGCGGATCCCGAATCCCGCGCGAGGGCGGCATGATCGGCCCGGTCGCCGCCACCTGGCGCGAACGCCCCGAACTGCGCACCCACGATCTGCACCAGCGCCTGCTGACCCTCTGGGTGGAGGCCGAGGTCGCCCGGCTCACCGGCACCCGGCTGCGCCAGCAGCTCGTCGCCGGACAGCCGGGCCCCGAGGGCTCCGGCATGAAGCTCGCCTTCGCCCGGCTCAACCAGGAGATCAGCGGACTCGAAGTCGAACTGCTCGGCGACGAGGGGTTGTTGTACGGCGACTGGACGATGCACCGGCCGGAGCTCGTCGACTTCACCGGACGCGACGCCGGCTACCGCTACCTCCGCTCCAAGGGCAACTCCATCGAGGGCGGCACCAGCGAGGTACTGCTCAACATCGTCGCCGAACGCGTGCTGGGCCTGCCCGCCGAGCCGCGCAACGACAAGGACGTCGCCTGGAAGGACCTGTCCCGATGACCGAACGGACCGAAGAGAGCCATGCGCCCGACCTGCTGTACTCGGAGGCCGAGGAGGATCTGCGGGCAGCCGTCCGCTCGCTCCTCGACGACCGGTGCGACGCGCCGGGCGTGATCGCCCGAACCGAGTCCGGCACGCCGTACGACCCGCGGCTCTGGAAGGCGCTCGCCGCCGACATCGGTGCCGCCGGACTCCTGGTGCCGGAGAAACTCGGCGGCCAGGGCGCCGGCCACCGCGAGGCCGCGGTGGTCATCGAGGAACTCGGCCGCAGCGTTGCCCCCGCGCCCTATCTGACCAGCTCCGTCGTCGCCACCGAGACACTGCTTGCGCTCGGCACGCAGGACGGGCCGGTGGCCGGACTCCTCGCCGACCTGGCGTCGGGCCGCAAGGTCGCCGTACTCGCGGTGCCGTTCTCCGCCGCCGCGCCGGACGAAGCCACCGTGGCCGCCGGCCTCGACGGCACGCTCGGCCCGATCGCCGACGCGGCCGTCGCCGATGTGCTGCTGGTGCCCACCGCCGACGGTCTGTACGCCGTGGAGACGGCCGCCTCCGGGGTCACCGTGGAGCCGCTCGTCGCGCTCGACTTGACCCGCCCGCTCGCCACCGTCACCCTCACCGGCGCCACCGGGACTCGCCTCGCGGACTCCGGCGCCGCACTGGAAGCGGTCCGCAGGGGGCTGTTGGCCGGAGCAGGCCTCCTCGCCTCCGAGCAGCTCGGACTCGCCGAGTGGTGCCTGACCGAGACGGTCCGCCACACCCGGGAGCGCCACCAGTTCAACCGCCCGGTCGGCTCCTTCCAGTCGCTCAAGCACCGCATGGCGCAGCTCTGGCTGGAGGTCGTCTCGGCGCGGGCGGCCGCCCGCAACGCCGCGGACGCGCTGGCCACCGACAGCCCCGACGCGCCGCTGGCGGTGGCCGTCGCGCAGGCGTACTGCTCCGGGGTCGCCGTCCACGCGGCAGAGGAGTGCGTCCAGCTCCACGGCGGCATCGGGATGACCTGGGAGCACCCGGCACACCTGTATCTGAAGCGGGCCAAGGCCGACTCGATCGCATACGGCTCGGCGGGCCGCCACCGCGAGACCGTCGCGGAACTGACGGAGCTTCCCGCGCCGTAACACCGTCCGCAGGCTGCGAGGTACCGGAGCGGGAGCACGGGGCGACGTGCTCCCGCTCCGGCCTGCGCGCGGCGCGGCGGTGCCGCGACGGAGGGCGGACGCCGGGCGGAACGGCAGCCGAAGAGCCGGTGGCGAACAGGACAACTCTCCCAGAGGTCAAGCCGGTTGGCGGCAGGCAGCTCCATACTCGGTCGCGTCCGCCCGTCCGGCACGCCCTCGCAACCGGGAGAATCCATGGCGTTCCCCACTCGCCGTCGCGTCGTCACCACCGCCCTGGCCGCCACGGCCGCAGGAGCCCTTCTGCCACTCCGGCCGGCCGCCGCGTCCGAAGCCCGGGCGGCGGCCGGGCCCGGCCCGGGCCCGCGGGCGCTGCGGCGCGCCCACGCGCACAACGACTACCTCCATCCGCGCCCGCTCCACGACGCCCTCGCGCAGGGCTTCACCAGTGTCGAGGCGGACATCTTCCTCGTGGACGGGGAACTGCTCGTCGCCCATGAGGCAACCGACCTGGACCCGGCCCGCACCCTGTCCGCTCTCTACCTCGAACCGCTCCTCGCCAGGGTCCGGGCCCACCGCGGAACCGTGTTTCCCGGCGACCGCACCCCCGTACAGCTGCTGATCGACATCAAGACGGACGGAGCGGCGGCCTACCAGGAGCTCGACCGTCAACTCCGCCGCCACCGGCAGATGTTCACCTCCTTCCAGCACGGCCGGGTGCGCCCCGGTGCCGTCACACCCGTCATCTCCGGCGACCGGGCGGCCCGCGTACCGATGGAGGCACAGCGCACCCGGTACGCCTTCTACGACGGCCGGCTCGACGACCTGGGCACCGCGGCGACCGCCTCCTTCATCCCCCTCGTCAGCAGCAGCTGGACCGGGGCCTTCGGCTGGCGGGGCGACGGTCCGTGCCCACCGGCCGAGCGGGACACACTGCGCTCCCTGACGGCCGCCGCCCACCGCCAGGGCCGGCGTGTGCGCTTCTGGGACACCCCCGACGTGCCAGGCCCCGCACGTGACGCGGTCTGGTCCGAACTGCTGGCCGCCGGCGTGGACCACCTCAACACGGACGATCTGGCGGGACTCGCCCGCTTCCTCCGCGAGCACGGCCGGAGCGGCCGGGGATGATCCCCGGTACGACTGGCTGACCGGGTGCGAACCGGCTCGTCGGCAACGGTCCATCCGTACCCGTTTGGCGGACACGCCAGTGCGCCGGATGGCTCCTCCGCTACGCCACACTGGCGGCCGAATGCCGCAATTCCGGCGCGGCGGAGGAGGTTGGCCATGGCCATTTCGATCTCACTGGTGCTGCTTCTGCTGATCCTGGCGGTGATCTTCCTGCGCAACGGTGGGCTGAAGGTCTCGCACGCACTGGTCTGCGCCCTGCTGGGCTTCTTTCTCGCCGGGACGAGCATGGCACCCACCATTCAGGAGGGCCTCACCGCCACCGCCGACGTCGTGAGCAGTATCAGGCCCTGACCCCGGCGGCGCTGAAGAGCCGACCGGCCGCGGCGGGTGCGTAAACCGTGCAGAGACGGTCCGGGTTGATCCAGTGCATGGTTATTTCGGTCATTCAGTTGTATTACGCTCCCATTCGGGGACCTTGGTCATTCGGGTGTGAAACGGTCTGTCCGGGGCGCGGAACGACAGGGACCGCGGCCCCGTCCGGCGCGGCAACGGCCGCCGGACGACGCACCGAGCCCGGGACCGGGAGAACGCAGCCATGTCATTCACCCCACTCGGACGTGAACCGGGCTCCGTGCACCACGAGCACTGCAACAGCAGCCGTTGCTGCCGGTGCCAGCAGCGGCCCTGGACGACGGCCGTCGGCTTCGAGCGGCTCTGCGGGCTGTGTGCCTCCTGCTGCCGGGAGTGCGGCCGGGCGCCCGCCCGGCACCTGGACGGTCTCGACCACGGACTGTGCGGTGACTGCCGGGGTCTGTGCGGCCGGTGCCGGACCCCGCTGTCGGCGGACGGCGACTGCCAGTGCCGTAAGTGGCAACGGCCGGGGCCGGACCCGGTCGGCTATCTGCTGCACGCGCTTCCGCAGCCGCTGATGAGGGAGTTCGGCGCCCGCTATCCGTCCGAACTCGTCGATCTGATCCACCGGGAGCTCGGCCGGCGCAGCGCGGACCAGCTCCTGGACCGGGTCGAGCGCCGGTGGAACGCCCGCTGGGCCCATGCGCTCCAGGAGAAGAACGACGAAGGCCGGCTCCGCTGGCGGCCCATGGAGATCGCCGAACGCCTGCTGTGCGGGGCGCCCTGCGCCGACCCGCAGTGCGAGGACGGCCGGCTGATCCACACCGACAGCGCGTGCCCGCGGTGCGCGCATGCGCTGCACCGGTTCGTGCCTGCCCAGGCGGACCGCAGGGCGACTTCGGACCGGGCGAGGACGACGGCCGCCGAGATCCGACGCGAAATGCTCGACCGCCGTACCGGCGAACGCCAAAGGCCCGGCCGACCGGGCCGGGATCAAGCGTGAGCGGCAACATTGCACGGCCGTGAAGCGTCCATGAAACGCACCGCGTTTCCATGGACACCTCAAGGACCTCGCCCTAACGTCGGGCGGCGGCGCGACGCCGCCCCCGACCGAGGAGCCCGATGTCCCCGCTGTCCCCGCTGTCCAGAAGTGGGCCCGCCCGTGCACTGGCCCTGACCCTCGCCCTCTGCGCCACCGTACTCATGGTCTCGACCTCACCCGCCTCGGCGGGTGAGATCCCCCGCGCTCCCGGACACCGCCTGGTGAGCGACTACGCGGGCGCCCCTGCGACAGCCACGCCCGTCCCCGGACAGGCCCCGCCGCAGCACCCGTTCCTCGCCCCGAACGGCCGCAGCGGCATGCACGCCGACGCCGCAGGCAGCGGCACCCACCCGTACCCGGGGCCGCTCGGCCGCGATCCCGAGGTCAGCAGCGAGCAGATCGCGCCGATCGGCGGCGAATGCGCCACGACCACCTTCGACTCGGCGGGCCGGCTGATCACGGTGTGCGGCACCTTCACCGGTTTCCTGCTCAAGCTGCTCGATCCGCGCACGCTCGACACCCTCGCCGAGTACGCCCTGCCACAGCGCTCCTCGACCGTCGAGGCCATCACCCGGCTCGACTTCTCGAAGATCTTCAAGGACACCTCGGGCGGCGCCTACTTCTACCTCGACAACCAGGACCGGGTGGTGCTCGCCGACTCGCGCCAGCACATCCAGCGGATCGCGCACGAGCAGGCAGCCGACGGAAGCTGGCGTTTCTTGGCCGTCGACGACTGGGACCTCACCGGACAGGTGCCGCACGACTGCGTCAGCTGGACCAACCTCTACCCCAGCGGGACCTGCGACCCCGTCACCTCCGTCATGCCTGACTGGCAGGGCCGCATCTGGTGGGTGACCCGGCTGGGCAGGGTCGGCACGGTCGACCCGGGGACCGACGCCGTCCGGTCGGTGCAGCTGGCCGGGGAGGAGATCCAGAACTCGTTCTCGGTCGCCGAGGACGGTGTCTCGATCGTCACCGACCACGCCCTCTACAGCTTCGCCGCGTCGGCCGACGGGACCCCCGCGGTCCAGTGGCGGCAGACGTACGACCGGGGGACCGGCACCAAACCCGGCTCGGTGAACCAGGGTTCGGGAACCACCCCGGACCTGTTCGGCGACGGCGACGACTATGTGGCCATCACCGACAACGCGGACGACCGGATGAACGTCCTCGTCTACCGGCGCGGCCCCGGCGTCCCCGACGCCCAACGCCTCGTCTGCAAGGTCCCGGTCTTCGGCTCCGGCGCCTCCACCACCGACAACTCCATGATCAGCTGGGGCAACAGCCTCGTCGTCGAGAACAACTACGGCTACGAGAACCTCACTTCGCTGCTGCTCGGCCGAAGCGTCGTCGGCGGAGCGGCCCGTATCGACGTACGGCCCGACGGCAGCGGCTGCGACACGGTGTGGCAGAGCGCCGTCCGCTCACCCTCCACCGTGCCCAAACTGTCCACCGCCAACGGCCTGCTCTACTTCTACGAGAAGCAGCCGAGCAGCCTCGGCATCGACGCCTGGTACCTCACGGCCGTCGACTTCCGCACCGGGGAACGCCGTTGGACCAAGCTCACCGGTACCGGCCCCTCGTACGACAACAACTGGGCGCCGGTCACCATCGGACCCGACGGCACCGCGTACGTGGGTGTGTTCAACGGCATCGTGGCGGTACGCGACACCGGCTGACCCGAGGAGCGGGGCGGTTCCCGGTCAGCTCCCCACGAGCCGTGAGCGGATCAGGAACCGCACCCCCTCCGGGGCCTCCAGTGAGAAGCCGCTGCCCCGGCCCTCCACCACATCCACGATCAGCCGGGTGTGCGCCCACACATCGGACTGGCTCCTCGACATCCAGAACGGGACCGGCTCCGCCACCCCGTCGACCTCCAGGGAGGCGAGGAGCACATCGGAGCCGCCGGTGCGGAACTCCCCGTCCTGATAGCACATGGGCGCGCTGCCGTCGCAGCAGCCGCCCGACTGATGGAACATCAACGGCCCGTGGAGCTCGCGCAGCCGCCGCACCAGATCGGCTGCGGCGGGTGTGAGCTCCACCGGCGATACGTCCGCGGAGCTCATGGCAGCGGTACCTCGGATCGGTTCACGGGTAGGCCCCTCTTCCGGCGCCGCGGGCAACGCGGTGCGTATGTGGCTCCCATCCAACCCGGCCGGACGTTGCAGAAGGGTTGCGGGGGAGCTGCGCAACTCAGCCCGCCGCCGCCCAGGCGTAGCGGTGTTCCGGACGGCCGGTGTCGCCGTACTTCAGGCTGAGGCTGATCCGGCCCGCCCCCTCCAGGTACTTGAGGTACCGGTGTGCTGTCGACCGGCTCAGCCCGGCCCGGGCGGCGACCTCGTGCGCGGACAGCGGCTCACCGGCCGTGGACAGGACCTGACGGATGACGTCGGCAGTGGGCGCCGAGTGCCCCTTGGGGAGCCCGGCCGCGGAGACGGCCTCCGAGGTGCGCAGCGCCCCGAAGATCTGGTCGACCTGCTCCTGACCGGCTTCGCCTCGGCGGCTCTCCACACCTTCCAGGGTGCGGCGCAGCGTCGCGTAGCTCTCCAGTTTGGAGCGCAGGCCGCCGAAGCTGAACGGCTTGACCAGATACTGCAGTGCGCCGTACCGCATCGCGGTCCGCACGGTCACCACGTCTCGGGCGGCCGTCACCATGATCACGTCGGCCGGATGGCCGAGCTGGTGCAGCTGACGTACCAGGGTGAGCCCCGTGCGGTCCGGCAGATAGTGGTCGAGCAGGATCAGATCGACATGTTCGCGGCTCAGCACCGACAGGGCCTGCGCGGCGGTGTGGGCGCGGGAGACGACACGGAACCCGGGCACCTTGGCCACATAGGCCGCGTTGATCTCCGCCACCCGGAAGTCGTCGTCGACCACCAGAACGTCTATCACTGCGACTCTCCCACTTCGACTCGCTGCCGGGCGGCGAGCGCCTCCGGCAGGACGACGGTGAAGACCGCGCCGCCGCCGGCCCTGGCCGTGACCCGGGCCGCACCGCCGTAGCGCTCGGCCAGACGGCGCACCAGCGCCAGTCCGAGTCCGCGCTCCCGGTGAGCGGGGGACTCCTTGGTGGACCAGCCCTCCGTGAAGATCTGCTCCCGCATGGCGACGGGCACCCCGGGGCCGTTGTCGCTGACCCGCAGCACCGCGGTGGTGCTCTCGGCGAGCAGCTCCACCTCGACCAGCGTCGCGATGTCCAGCGCGTTGTCGATGAGGTTGCCCAGCACGGTCACCAGATCGCGCGGGTCCACCACGACGTCGGGCAGCCGGGTCGCGGGGGAGACCAGCAAGGACACCCCGCGTTCGGCGGCGACGGCCGACTTGCCCACCAGCAGGGCCGACAGCAGCGGGTCGTTCACCCGCTCGGCGACCTGCTCCGCCGACGCCCGGTGCCCGTCGGTCACTTCGGTGACGAACTCCACCGCCGCCTCGTGCCTGCCCAGCTCCAGCAGACCCAGCAGGGTGTGCAGCCGGTTGGCGTGCTCGTGGTCCTGGGCGCGCAGCGCGTCGAGCAGTCCGTGCGTGGAGTCCAGCTCACGGCCGAGCAGTTCGAGCTCGGTGCGGTCGCGCAGCGTCACGACAGCTCCGCCGTCCCCGGTCGGCATCCGGTTCGCGATCAGCACGCGTCCCCGGGAGACGGTGAGCAGATTCGCGCCGTCGACCCGGCCCGCCAGCACCTCCGCCGTACGGCCCGGCGGCAGCACCTCGCCGAGCGGCCGGCCGACGGCGTCCGGGGTCAGCTCCAGCAGCCGCTGGGCCTCGTCGTTGAGCAGCCGGATCCGCCCGCGCGAATCGAGCGCGAGCACCGCCTCTCTGATGCTGTGCAGCATCGCCTCGCGCTCGTCCAGGAGTGCCGAGATGTCCGCGAAGGCCAGCCCGTGGGTGTTGCGCTGGAGACGCCGCGAGACGGCGAGCGCCGCCAGCACGCCTGCGGCCAGGGCGGCGCCCGCGTACTGCAGAAGCACCGGAATGGTGCCCAGCAGCCCCTGCCGGACACTCTTGTAGGCGATCCCCACCGAAACGGCCCCGACCACGGTGCCGGACGCGTCCCGCAGCGGGACCTTGGCCCGGGCCGAGCGGCCCAGGGTGCCGATGTCGATCTGCATGATCTCGCGGCCGGCCAGCGCGGTGCTCGGATCGGTCGAGACGCGCTCGCTGATCCGGTCGGTCTCGGTGTGCGACCAGCGCACGCCCCGGGTGTCCATCACCACGATGTACAGCGCCCCGGTGGCCCGCCGGATCTGCTCGGCCTCGGCCTGCACGGGCCCGGACGGGCTGGGCTCGGTGGTGAGCAGCTTTCCGACCAGGCCCGGTTCGGCGGCGGTGGTCTGCGCGATGGAAAGGGCCCGGCGCATTGCCTGGTCATCGAGCTCATGGCTGAGCGGGGCCAGGAAGAGCCCGGTGACGAGCATGACCACTCCCGTCGTGATGACCACCTGGGTGAGCAGGACCTGGGCGAAGACACGGCGGGGCCAGTGAATCCGCATGCCTGTGTCCTCTGCTCTTCCGCGGCCCTCGAATCCGGCTCCCCGATTCGTTCGGTGTAAACGCAACGTAAACGCCGCTGACCTCGCTGCCTAGCCCTTGTCCCCGCTTCGTTGCACGTGCGTGAGCACAATGAGCAGAACCACGGGTAACGGGCAGAACCCGCAGTTGTGGGCGCAAGGCTCCCGCCGCGGCCGAAGGGCCCCTAGCGTCCCGCCCCATGAACAGCGAAACGAGTCCCGCCATCGAGCTGCGGGGGGCGAGCAAAGCGTTCCGGACTCCGTCGGGGGCGCTCCACACCGCCGTACGGGATCTGGATCTGACGATCGGCAGGGGCGAGTTCGTCGCCGTCGTCGGCCCGACCGGATGCGGCAAGTCGACGACCCTGACCCTGATCAGCGGCCTTGAGGAGCCCACCGAGGGCGAGGTGCTGGTCTCCGGCGAGCCGGTGCGAGGCATCGGCGACAAGGTCGGCTTCGTCTTCCAGCAGGACGCGGTGTTCCCCTGGCGGACCGTCCTGTCCAATGTGATGGCGGGCCCCCGCTTCCGGGGTGTGCCGAAGGCGGAGGCGAAGGAGCGTGCGCGGGCCTGGCTCGACCGGGTCGGCCTGTCCACCTTCCAGGACCGCTATCCGCACCAGCTCTCCGGCGGTCAGCGCAAGCGGGTCGCCCTCGCGGCGACGTTCGTCAACGACCCGGAGATCCTGCTGATGGACGAGCCGTTCTCGGCACTCGACGTGCAGACCCGGGCCCTGATGTCCGACGAGCTGCTGGAGCTGTGGGGCGGCACCGGAGCCTCCGTCGTCTTCGTCACCCACGACCTGGAGGAGTCCATCGCCCTCGCCGACAAGGTGGTCGTGATGACCGCGGGACCGGCCACGGTCAAGGAGGTCTTCGAGATCGGCCTGCCCCGTCCGCGCAAGGTCGAACAGGTCCGGCTGGAGCCCCGGTTCCTGGAGATCTACCGCGAGATCTGGTCCTCGCTCGGCGAAGAGGTCCGCATCACCCGCGAGAGGGGTGCCGCCGATGTTGCCTGAAGCCGTCACCACGGATGTCGCCGTGACCAAGTCCGGACGCACCGAGGCCAGGGCGCGGGCCGCCCGCAACCGCAGGCTGCTGGTGCTGGCCTGCCGCATCGCCGTGCTCGTCGCGGTCGTCGGTCTGTGGGAGTGGCTGGCCAGGACCGCCGTCATCGATCCGTTCAACTTCTCCATGCCGTCGAAGATCTGGGACCAGATACACGTCTGGGTGACCGACGGCACCGCGCAGGGCTCCCTGTGGGAGCAGATCTGGTACACGCTCTACGAGGCGCTGCTCGGCTGGATCATCGGTGTGATCGCCGGGGTGCTGCTCGGCATCGCGCTGGGCCGGGTCCGCTTCGCCGCCGATGTGCTCGGCCCCTACATCAAGGTGCTCAACGCGCTGCCGCGTATCGTGCTCGCGCCGATCTTCCTGATCTGGTTCGGCCTCGGCCCGGCGTCGAAGGTCGCCTCCGCGGTCGTCCTGGTGTTCTTCCCCGTCTTCTTCAACGCCTTCCAGGGAGCCAGGGAGGTCGACCGCAACCTCGTCGCCAACTCCCGGATCCTGGGCGCCAGCAACCGGCAGGTGACCCTTCAGGTGGTCATCCCCTCGGCCACCTCGTGGATCTTCACCAGCCTCCATGTCAGCTTCGGCTTCGCGCTGATCGGCGCCATCGTCGGTGAGTACATCGGCGCGACCAAGGGACTCGGTCTGCTGGTCGCCGCATCGCAGGGCACCTTCAACTCCGCGGGCGTGTACGCCGCCATGGTCATCCTCGCGATCGTCGCCCTGCTCGCCGAGGGGCTGCTCACCTTCCTGGAGAAGAAGCTCTTCCGCTGGAAGCCGGCCGACGCCGACACCGCCCGCTGAACGCCCCGCCCCTCTTCGCCGCTTCTCACAAGGACGTGAACCAGATGCGTATGACCCCCCGGATCCCGGCACTCGCCGTCGCCGGAGTGCTCGCCGCGGCGAGCCTGACCGCCTGTGGAGGCGACTCCACCTCCGCGTCCGGCGACAAGAACGACAAGGTCAAGATCATGGTGGGCGGCCTGGACAAGGTCATCTACCTGCCGGCGATGCTCACCGAGCGGCTCGGCTACTTCAAGGACGAGGGCGTGGCCGTCCAGCTGCTGACCGAGCCCGCAGGTGTCCAGGCGGAGACCGCGCTGGTCTCCGGCGATGTGCAGGGCACGGTCGGCTTCTACGACCACACGCTGGACCTCCAGGTGAAGGGCAAGCACGTCCAGTCGGTGGTCCAGCTCTCCCAGGCCCCGGGAGAGGTCGAGATCGTCTCGGACAAGGCGGCGGGCGACATCGGCTCGGCAAAGGACTTCAAGGGCAGGAAACTGGGTGTGACGGGGCTCGGCTCCTCGACCGACTTCCTGACGAAGTACCTCGCCGTGAAGAACGGCGTACAGACCAGCGAGTTCACCCCCGTCGCGGTCGGCGCCGGGCAGACGTTCATCTCCGCTCTCCAGCAGGGTTCCATCCAGGGCGGCATGACGACCGACCCGACCGTGGCCACCATTTTGGACAAGAAGCTGGGCAGGATCCTCATCGACATGCGGACGCCCGAAGGCTCCAGGAAGGCGCTCGGCGGGCTCTATCCGTCCTCCAGCCTGTACATGCAGACCGACTGGGTCAACGGCCACAAGGCGACCGTGCAGAAGCTGGCCAACGCCTTCGTGAAGACCCTGAAGTGGATGTCGGCGCACAGCGCGGACGAGATCGCCGCGAAGATGCCGGCCGACTACGCGCAGGGCGGCGGCGCTGCCCTCTACGCGCAGTCCATCAAGAACACGCTGCCCATGTTCACCACGGACGGGGTGATGCCCCCTGACGGCCCTGCCACCGTCGAGCGGGTCCTGAAGGCCTTCAACCCCAACCTGAAGAACGCCGACGTCGACCTCTCCAAGACGTTCACCACGGAGTTCGTGAAGAAGACGCACTGAGCGGGAGAAGGCGCACCGAGAACAGGTTCGCCCGCGCGCCCGTACGCCGGCGCGAGCGCGCGCGCACGCATGTGCACCAGGACTGTCGGCTCGCGCGGAACCTCGGA
>NZ_JBHVWF010000072.1:0-39008 GCF_042882365.1 Streptomyces sp. NPDC058221
CTCGTGCTCGTCGTCCGAGCGCTCGGAGGCGTCGGAGGAATCGTCGCCGGGACGCTGCTCGGTGTTCTCGTCCTCGGCGGACTCGCCACGGCGGCGGCGACGGCCACCGCGACGTCGGCGGCGCGAGGGCCGGTCGCCGTACTCGTCGGTGTCCTCGCCGTCGTGCTCGGTGCCGTTCTCGCCCGAAGGCTCGTGCTCGTCCTCGGCCTGCTCCTCCACCGGGGCGGGTGCCGGAGCGGGTGCGGCGGCGGGCTCGGCCTCGGCGGCCTCACCGCGACGGCGGCGACGGCGGCGCGAACCGCCCTGCGGGGCCGTCTCGGGCGCGGGCGTCTCAGCGGCCGGAGTCGTCTGCTCCTCGGCCGTCGCTGTCTCGTCCTCGGGCTCCTCGTCGTGCGAGGCGGAGGGCTGGGCGGCGGCTGCCGCTGCGGCCGTCTCCGGAGTCTGGAACATCGGCTCGGCGAAGACCGGGGCCTGGAACACGGCCACGGCGGGGCGCTCGGCCCGCCGGCTCCGGCCCGCGGGCTCCTCGACCTTGCCGGTGAACTCGGGGCGGCCGGCCGCGGCGGTGGCCCGGCGGCGCTGGCGGCCGCGCGGGGCGGCCTCCTCGACCTCGGCGGTCTCGGCGGCCAGCTCCTCGACGGCGGTCCTGGGCAGGCTCTCGCCGGTCTGGGTCTCGGCGGCCTCGGCGGCCTGCGGGGCACCCGCCGGGGCGGTGGCCTTGCGGGAGGCACGACGGCGGCCGCGCGGGGGCTCGGCGCTCTCGGCCGGCTCGGCCACCGGAGTGGCCTCGGCGGCCACCACGGGCTCAGCGGTCTCGGTGCGGGGGGCCTGGGGGGCACCGGCCGGGGCGGAGGCCCTGCGCCGGGCACGGCCGCGCGGCGCCTCGGCGGCGGTCTCGGCAACGGCGGGCTCGGGGCTCTCCACCGCTGCGGTCTCCTCAACGATCTCCACGGCCTCGGCGGCCTGCGGAGCACCCGCCGGGGCGGTGGCCTTGCGGGAGGCACGACGACGACGCGGCGCCTCGACAGCCGGCTCAGCCACAACGGCCTCGTCCTCGACCGGCTCAACAGCCACAGCAGCCGCGACGGGCTCCACGACCTCGGCGGCCTCGGCAGCCTGCGGAGCACCCGCCGGGGCGGTGGCCTCGCGGGAGGCACGACGACGACGCGGCGCCTCGACAGCCGGCTCAGCCACAACGCCCTCGTCCTCGACCGGCTCAACAGCCGCAGCAGCCGCGACGGGCTCCACGACCTCGGCGGCCTCGGCAGCCTGCGGAGCGCCCGCGGGAGCGGTGGCCTTGCGGACCGCACGACGACGCGCACGGGCGGGCGGTGCGGCTTCGGTGGGGTTCTCGGGGGTGGTGTCCGACTCTCCGGCGTCAACGGCCGGTATGGCCGGCGCTTCGGCCGCGCCCTGCGCGCCCGAAGGCGGGCCGGCCGGGCGGGACGCCGCGCGGCGCCTGCGGCGCGGCGGCAGCTTGTCCCCGGGGGTGTTGTTGTCTTCTGCGTTCCCGGTCGTGCCGGGTTCGGTGGGCTCGAGCATGCGGGCGGTTCTCCCGTCGCGCTCCCGGGCGCCGCGCCTGATTCCGGTCCGGCACGGTCCGCATGGTGTACGCGGTACCGCCGTCCGGGGCGCGGGCGCCGCACGGGGGCTGAATGTCTGGCTCGCCGGTTCCGTACGCGGTGTGCGCACGGCCTGGCGAAAGTCTTATGGGTCAGCGCGCGGCCCGGCTCAGGTGGCTCCCGATTCCGAGGGCTGCGCTACAACGACCGCCTTACGCGGAACCTGCACCATCCGGCGCCGTCGCGACGGCGGTCCCGGCGACCGTGGGTGGAGCGGCCGGGGCTGCCTCGCGGTCAGGCGCGAGCGGGTCGGTCACCGTGCCGGACTCCTCGTCGAAGAGCCCCTGCGCCAGCCTGGTCACCGCAGCGGGGACAGGCGGCGCCAGGTCGGCCACAACGCGGAGACCGGACAGGACGTCGTCAGGCCGTACGGCAGGTGTCACGTGCCGAACAACCAGCCGCAGTATCGCACAGGCCTTGACTCCGGGCCTATCAGGCTGATGATCAAGGGCCTGCAGGTCCACCACGGCGGACCGGGCGTCGAAGCTGCGTACGCCGTTCTTCGTGCGGCGCTGGACCTCGACGGTCTCGGCCCCGTTGAAAGCCGCCACGGCCTTCTCGGCCTCCTCGAAGGAGACCCCGTCCAGCCGCATCTCCCAGATGGAGGCGGTCAGCCGGTCGGCGAGACCCGAGGTGCGGGCCTCCACGGCGTCGGTGATGTCGAGGCCGTCCGGCAGCGAGCCGTTGAGCAGCTCGCGCAGGATGTCCGGGTCCCGCGCCTCGGTGAGGGCGATCTCCAGGAACTCGGCCTCACTGCCCGTGCCGGTGGGTGCGGCATTGGCGTAGGACACCTTGGGGTGCGGGGTGAAGCCCGCCGAGTAGGCCATGGGCACCTCGGAGCGGCGCAGCGCCCGCTCGAAGGCACGCTGGAAGTCACGGTGACTGGTGAACCGGAGGCGGCCGCGCTTGGTGTAGCGCAGTCGGATGCGCTGCACTGCCGGTGCGGGCGGCGGGCCTTCGGGCTGTCGCTTGCCCAGTGGTTCTTCTCCTCGGTGCGGGGCGGACGCGGTGACGCACCGCCCACGAAATACGGGTGGCCCGGGGTGTCCGCTCCGGCTCACCCCTGCTGGACGGATTTCTCGCCGTGCAGGGAGATCTCTGGTGCGGGCGCCGCGCTGGGCACAGTCGTTGCTTGTTGCTTATCACCCAGAGTACGCGCAACAGGCCTCCCCGGTTCCCGGGGCTCGGCCGCGGGCGGCCCGCCGACCAGCGCCCGCCAGGCGTCCCGGCGGGCCTGCCGGACGGTTTCGCGTGCCGCGCGCAGTGTGTCCCGGGCCGTCCGGCCCACGGCGAGGGCGGCCCGCCGGGCCGGTGCCCACACCGCGTCGCGCACGAAGTGGCCCAGAGGGGTGCACACCGCGCGGTAGGTCCAGGCCACCGGCGCCCCGACCAGATGCCACGCCAGCCAGGCCAGAGTCCGCCCGACGGCCCGCGAGACGAATCCGGCGACGCGCCAGGCGACGCCGAACGCGGCGGTGATCTCCCGGCCCACGGGAGCGAGCACCCGCTGGTACAGCCAGACCGCCGGAGTGACGAGGAGCACCATGACGAGCAGGCGGAGACCGGCCCACAGCCCCCGGGCACCGGCGGCGGTAACGCGGGCCAGCAGGTTGAGGAGCCGGGCGATCCCGTGCCCCAGCGGGGTGAGCAGTTCCCGGTACGTCCACGCGGACGGCAGGACCACCAGATACCGCACCACCCAGGCGACGGCCAGCCCCAGCGGCACCAGGACGTACCGCCACACACCCACCACCGGCCACACGAACAGGACGGTGAGCAGCAGTCCGACCGCCGTACGGATGCCTCGGCCGGCGGGGGCCAGCAGCGTCCGGTACACCCATTCCAGCCCGTGTCCGAGCGGGGTGAGGACCGCCGTGTACAGCCATCCGAGCGGGACCACGATCCCGTACCGCACGCCGGGCACCACCCCGTACCGCCACAGCGCGGCCCACGGCCACACGAACACCGCGGCGGCCAGCCACCGGAGCCCGTGCCCCAGCGGGGTCAGCACCCACTTCCACAGCCAGCCGGCCGGGACGGCCACGAGGACGTGGAACAGCCGGGCCAGGGCGCGTCCGAGCGGCCGGAGCAGGGTCCGGTCGACGGCGCGGGCGCAGGCGGCGAGGGCGTCCCACACCATCCGGACCGGCAGGACGAGGACGAGCACCACGATCCGCACCGGAATCCTGATGAGGGTGGTCAGACAGCCGTCACCGCTCTCGTACCGCGCGGGTGCCTGGTGCTTTCCGTAGTCCATGCACTCCATGACGCGAAGGCCCGGCCGGGAGTTTCCCCGGACCGGGCCTTCGTCACCGAGCTGTCACCCGGCCGGAGCCGGGCCGTGCCACTTCACGACGTCACGTCACGACGTCACTTCACGACCGGGTCACTTCACGACCGTCAGCGGGAGGAGCTTCTTGCCCGTCGGGCCGATCTGGATGTCCAGGTCGAGCTGCGGGCACACCCCGCAGTCGAAGCACGGGGTCCAGCGGCAGTCCTCGACCTCGGTCTCGTCGAGCGAGTCCTGCCAGTCCTCCCAGAGCCACTCCTTGTCCAGGCCGGAGTCCAGGTGGTCCCAGGGCAGGACCTCCTCGTACGTCCGCTCGCGCGTGGTGTACCAGTCGACGTCCACGCCGAAGTCGGGCAGCGTCTTCTCGGCGCTCTTCATCCACAGGTCGTAGCTGAAGTGCTCGCGCCAGCCGTCGAAACGGCCGCCGGCCTCGTAGACGGCGCGGATGACGGAGCCGACGCGGCGGTCACCGCGGGAGAGCAGGCCCTCCACGATGCCGGGCTTGCCGTCGTGGTAGCGGAAGCCGATCGAGCGGCCGTACTTCTTGTCGCCGCGGATCTTGTCCCGGAGCTTGGCCAGCCGGGCGTCGGTCTCCTCGACGCCGAGCTGCGGGGCCCACTGGAACGGGGTGTGCGGCTTGGGCACGAAGCCGCCGATGGAGACGGTGCAGCGGATGTCGTTCTGCCCGGAGACCTCGCGGCCCTTGGCGATGACGTTGACCGCCATGTCACCGATCTGCAGGACGTCCTCGTCGGTCTCGGTGGGCAGACCGCACATGAAGTACAGCTTCACCTGACGCCAGCCGTTGCCGTACGCGGTGGCGACGGTCCGGATCAGATCCTCCTCCGAGACCATCTTGTTGATGACCTTGCGCATGCGCTCGGAGCCGCCCTCGGGGGCGAAGGTGAGACCGGAGCGACGGCCGTTGCGGGTGAGCTCGTTGGCCAGGTCCACGTTGAACGCGTCGACGCGGGTGGAGGGCAGCGAGAGCCCGATCTTGTCGTCCGTGTAGCGGTCGGCGAGGCCCTTGGCGATGTCGCCGATCTCGGAGTGGTCGGCGGAGGAGAGCGAGAGCAGGCCGACCTCCTCGAAGCCGGTCGCCTTGAGGCCCTTCTCCACCATGTCGCCGATGCCGGTGATGCTTCGCTCCCGCACGGGGCGCGTGATCATGCCGGCCTGGCAGAAGCGGCAGCCGCGGGTGCAGCCGCGGAAGATCTCCACGGACATCCGCTCGTGCACGGTCTCGGCGAGCGGGACGAGGGGCTGCTTCGGGTAGGGCCACTCGTCGAGGTCCATGACGGTGTGCTTGGACACCCGCCACGGCACGCCGGACTTGTTGGGCACGACGCGGCCGATGCGGCCGTCCGGGAGGTACTCGACGTCGTAGAAGCCGGGGACGTAGACGCCTCCGGTCCTGGCGAGCCGGAAGAGCACCTCCTCGCGGCCGCCGGGACGGCCCTCGGCCTTCCAGGCGCGGATGATCTCGGTGATCTCCAGCACGGCCTGCTCGCCGTCGCCGATGACCGCGCAGTCGATGAACTCCGCGATCGGCTCGGGGTTGAACGCGGCGTGGCCGCCCGCGAGCACGATCGGGTCGTCGAGGCCGCGGTCCTTGGCGGCCAGCGGAATGCCGGCCAGATCCAGGGCGGTGAGCATGTTGGTGTAGCCGAGCTCGGTGGAGAAGCTCAGCCCGAAGACGTCGAACGCCTTGACCGGGCGGTGTCCGTCCACCGTGAACTGCGGGACCTTGTGCTCGCGCATCAGCTCCTCGAGGTCCGGCCAGACGCTGTAGGTGCGCTCGGCGAGGACGCCCTGGCGCTCGTTGAGCACCTCGTAAAGGATCATGACGCCCTGGTTGGGGAGTCCGACCTCATAGGCGTCCGGGTACATCAGGGCCCAGCGGACGTCGCACTCGTCCCACGGCTTGACGGTGGAGTTCAGCTCACCGCCGACGTACTGGATGGGCTTCTGCACATGCGGGAGCAGAGCTTCGAGCTGTGGGAAGACCGAATCGACAGACATCGCGAACTTTCGAGAGCCGGCAAGGATGACCATCCAGCGTACCGCGACGCTCAGCTTTCCCGTGCCGCCCGGATCTCCGCCCGCGACGCCCTGGCCCACACCCCGGTCAGCTCCCGCTCACGTGCCGCCGCCGTCCCGGCCTCCTGCCCGTACAGCAGTCCCCAGGTGAACGACGGCTCGCCGGCCAGATGTGCCTGGACGGCCAGGGCCCGCAGGGCCTCGCGGGCGACCACCCCGTCCTGGTGGTCGCCGAGGACGTCCTGTACGGCCTTCAGCCGCTTGGCGGACTTCCGGGCCGGCTTCCCGAGCGCGGGCCGGGCCGCCTCCGCCGCGTAGCGTGCGCGTTTCGCCGCCTTGCGGGCGTCGTGCAGGGCGACGTCGCGCTCCGGTCCCGGCGGCAGTTCCAGGGCGTGGGCGATGCGGTGCGCCAGCCGTTCGTGGTCCTTGCGCACGGCGCGCGGCAGCGCCTTGCCCGGTGGCTTCGCCGCGGCGGGCAGCAGGGGCGGGTCGGCGAGGAGCGACTCCAGGGTCCCGAGCAGCGTCAGATAGCGGCCGCCGTCCAGCACCGCGACGGTGCGGCGGCGGGAGCCGCTGCGGCGGGCCACGGACCAGATCCGCAGCCGTCCCCGGACCGGGCCGAGGACCAGGGTGCGGGGCAGTGCGTCGAGCCGGGTGCGCAGCCGTTCGTCGAGGACCTCCCGGTCACGGTCGACGCCGAGCTCCGTCGCAAGCCATTTCAGCTCATCGGCCACCGGGCCGGTGACGGTCCGGTCGAGAATGCCGCGGTACGTCCTGAAGGCGCTGCGCAGTCTGCGGGTGGCGACGCGCATCTGGTGCACGGAGTCCGGCAGACCGCGGCGCACCGCCGGGTCCAGGGCCACGATCGCCGCGCTCTGGTCGCGGACATAGGCCAGGACGTGGTCGCCCGCGGTGTGCGGTCCGGTCTGCTTCCTGCCCGGCTTCCGCTTCTTCGGGGCGGTCTCGGCGAGCGCCCGCGCCAGTTTGGACGGCGATGCGGAGGGCCGTACGCCTGCCTTGCGCAGTCGGCGCTCGACGGCGTCGAGGAACGCGGGGTCGCCGTCGTCGGCGAGTTCGACCTCGATCTCGGTCCAGGCGGTGGTCCCGCTGCCGCCGTGCAGCCGCTCGGCGCGGACCTCGTCCACGCTGACCTCGGCGAGCAGCACGCCGTCGGGGCCGGTGAGGTGGTGGACGTCGCGCGCGGAGCGGAGCCGGACCACGGGGACGACGGCGGTGTCCAGGACCCGGGAGCGGATCAGTCCGGCGAGCCCGGGCGGCAGGGAGTCGGAGAGCGGGGCCCTGATCTCGTCGCGGATGCCGGTGGCGACCGGGAATTTGAGGTGCCATCCGGCGTCCTGCCCGCCGGTGCGGCGGCGCAGGGTGAGGGAGTCGGCGGCGAGCCGGAGGCCCTCGGTGTCGTAGTAGACGGCGTCGAGTTCGCTGACGCCCAGGTGGTCGACGGCAAAGACTCCGGCCACCCGGCTCAGGTCGGGCAGCCGGGTGGCGTCGGTGGCTTCGTACTTCCGCTCGATCTCACGCTTCGAGTCCGCCATGAGTCGAATCTAGACGTGATGTCCGTACTTGGGCAGAGGCCCCGCAACGGCTCAGGCCGTTATCGGCCGCTGCACCCTGATCGACTGGAGCAGTCCGATGGCCACCCAGGTGGCGAACATCGAGGACCCTCCGTAGGAGACGAAGGGCAGCGGCAGCCCGGCGACCGGCATGATGCCGAGCGTCATGCCGATGTTCTCGAAGGCCTGGAAGGCGAACCAGGCGATGATTCCGGCGGCGACGATCGTGCCGTACAGCTCGGTGGTCTCCCGGGCGATACGGCAGCCGCGCCACAGGACGATGCCGAGCAGGACCAGGATCAGTCCGGCGCCGAGGAAGCCGAGTTCCTCGCCCGCGACGGTGAAGACGAAGTCGGTCTGCTGCTCGGGGACGAACTGGCCGGTGGTCTGTGTGCCCTGGAAGAGGCCGGTGCCGGAGAGGCCGCCGGAGCCGATCGCGATGCGGGCCTGGTTGGTGTTGTAGCCGACGCCGGCCGGGTCGAGCGCCGGGTTGGCGAAGGCGGCGAACCGGGCGATCTGGTAGTCGTCGAGCAGTCCGAGCTGCCAGATGGCGACGGCTCCGGCGACGCCCGCGCCGAGGATCCCGAAGACCCAGCGGTTCGACGCCCCGGAGGCCAGCAGCACGCCGAGCACGATGATGACCATGACCATCACGGAACCGAGGTCCGGCATTCCCATGACGACCGCCATCGGGAGCGCCGCCAGGCCGAGGGCCTTGGCGACGGTGCGGTGGTCGGGGTGCAGCTGGTCGCCCGCGTCGACCCGGGCGGCGAGCAGCATCGCCATGCCGAGAATGATCGTGATCTTGGTGAACTCGGAGGGCTGGAGCGAGAAGCCGCCGGGCAGCAGGATCCACGCGTGGGCGCCGTTGACGGTGGCTCCGAGCGGGGTGAGGACCGCCATCACGAGGAGCACGGACAGCCCGTACAGGATCGGCACCGCGCCGCGCAGGGTGCGGTGGCCGAGCCAGATCGTGCCGATCATCAGGGCGATGCCGATGCCGGTGTTGAGGGCATGGCGGAAAAGGAAGTAGTACGGGTCGCCGTGGGTGAGCGAGTCGCGTCCCCGGGTCGCCGACCAGACCAGCAGCGAGCCGATGAAGGACAGCGCGATCGCCGAGCCGAGCAGCGGCCAGTCGAGCCGGCGGACCACCGAGTCACGGGCGGTGAAACGGCCCCAGGCCGAGCGTTCGGGGGCGTACCGCTGGACGGAGAAACCGGCCATCAGTCGCGCCTCCCCAGGATCGCCGCGAGCGTCTGCTCGGCCGGCGGCTTGCCCGAGTCCGGGTCGTACGGCTTGATCTTCGGGGTCTCGATGGAACCGTCCTGCTGGATCTTCGGCAGGGACTTCTGCGGCGCCGGCAGGAGGGCCTTCTTGAGGTCCTGCTTGCCCGAGGCGTCGAGACCGTAGATCGCGTTGTAGATGTTGCGCACGGCGGGCCCGGACGCGCCGGAGCCCGTACCGCCCTGGGAGATCGTCATGACGACCGTGTAGTCCTTGGTGTATGTGGCGAACCACGAGGTCGTCTGCTTGCCGTAGACCTCGGCCGTACCCGTCTTGGCGTGCATCGGGATCTTATCCTGCGGCCAGCCGCCGAACCGCCAGGCCGCGGAGCCCCGGGTCGCGACACCCGCGAGCGCTCCGTCGATCTCGTTGCGCGTCTTCTGGGTGAAGGGCAGCTTGCCGTGCGACTGGGGCTTGATCTCCTGGACCGTCTTGCCGTCACCGCTGACGATCGCCTTGCCGACGCTCGGGTCGTAGAGCGTGCCGCCGTTGGAGATGGCGGCGTAGATGGTCGCCATCTGGATCGGGGTGACGAGGGTGTCGCCCTGGCCGATCGAGTAGTTGACGGAGTCACCGGCGCGCATCTTGTCGCCTTCGAGGCAGTTCTCGTAGGCGATCTTCTGGACGTACGTGCCGTCCTTCTTGCCTTCCTTGCACCAGGCGTCGTGGTTGGCCTTGGCGAAGTTCTTCTTCCACTCACGGTCCGGGACGCGGCCGCTGACCTCGTTGGGGAGGTCGATGCCGGTCTCCTTGCCGAGGCCGAACTGGTGGGCGGTCTTGTAGAACCAGTCGTTGGGCTTCTTCTTCGGGTTGTTCCCGCCGTCCTTCTGCCACTCCTTGTGCGCGATGCCGTAGTACACGGTGTCGCAGGAGACCTCCAGGGCACGGCCGATCGTGATGTCGCCGTAGCCCTGGGACTCGAAGTTCTTGAAGGTCTGGCCGCCGATGGAGTACGAGCTGGGGCAGGGGTAGTTGCCGTCGAACGGGTACCCGGCGTTGACCGCGGCGGTCGAGGAGATGACCTTGAAGATGGAGCCGGGGGCGGCCTGGCCCTGGATGGCCCGGTTCAGCAGCGGGAAGTTCGAGCTCTTGCCCGTCAGCTTGGCGTAGTCCTTGCCGGAGATGCCGCCGACCCAGGCGTTGGGGTCGTAGTTGGGCAGCGAGGCCATCGAGACGACCCGGCCGGTCTTGGCCTCCATGACGACGACGGCGCCGGAGTCGGCCTTGTAGTTCTCGCCGGTGTTGGCGTCGAACTCGGTACGGGCCGTCTTCATGGCCTCGTTGAGCTCGTACTCGGCGACGGCCTGGACCCGGGCGTCGATGGAGGTGACGACGCTGGCGCCGGGCTCCGCCTCGTCGTTCTTGGCCTGACCGATGACCCGGCCGAGGTTGTCGACCTCGTAGCGGGTGACGCCCGCCTTGCCGCGCAGCTCCTTGTCGTAGGTGCGCTCCAGGCCGGAGCGGCCGACCTGGTCGGAGCGCAGGTACGGCGAGTCGCTGTCCTGGGCCTTCGTGATCTCGTCGTCGGTGACGGGTGAGAGGTAGCCGAGCACCTGGGCGGTGTTGGCCTTGCCGGGTGCGGCGTAGCGGCGTACGGCGGTGGGCTCGGCCGTGATGCCGGGGAAGTCCTCGGCGCGTTCGCGGATCTGCAGGGCCTGCTGGGTGGTGGCCTCGTCGGTGACCGGGATCGGCTGGTAGGGCGAACCGTTCCAGCAGGGCTGCGGGGTCTTCGCGTCGCAGAGCCGGACCTTGTCGGTGACGTCCTTGGGCTTCATGCCCAGTACGCCGGCGAGCCGGGTCAGGACGCCCTTGCCGTCGTCCGGCATCTTCATCAGGTCGGTGCGGCTGGCGGAGACGACGAGGCGGGTCTCGTTGTCGGCCAGCGGCACGCCGCGGGCGTCGAGGATGGAGCCTCGGGCGGCCGGCTGGACGACCTGCTGGACGTGGTTGTTCTTCGCCTCGTCGGAGTACTCCTGGCCGTTGCGGATCTGGAGGTACCAGAGGCGGCCGCCGAGAGTGAGCAGCAGGGAGAAGACGAGGACCTGGATGACGACGAGGCGGATCTGGACCCGCTGGGTCCGGCCCGTCTCCGGGATGTTGGTCACGGGGCGCCCCCGGTGGTGGTCGGGCAGGGGGCCCGGTGCACGGTCCCCGGGAAATGCAGCCTCACAGTCGCTTGACTCCCTTGATCCGTCCGGCGCGTGCTGCCCGGTTCCGGGCGGCCTTGACGCGCAGTCCGCCGCGCTGGTTGCCGATCCGCAGGCCGGTGCCCGCGGCGAGCCAGCCCGCCGCGGCGTCCTTGCCGCCGGAGGAGGACTCGGTCAGCGGGTCGTTCACCGTGCGTCTGGCCATCGCCATGATCAGCGGCACGGTGAAGGGCGCGAGCAGCAGGTCGTAGACGGCCGCGGTGAACAGCAGGCTGCCCAGGCCCACATGGCGGGCGGCCGTGTCACCGACGAGGGCGCCGACGCCCGCGTACAGCAGGGTCGATCCGATCGCCGCGGCGACGACCACGGCCATCGGCCCGACGGCGGACTTGAGCTGGCCGTTGTCCGGCTTGGCCAGTCCGGCGAGGTAGCCGATGACGCAGAGGACCAGGGCGTACCGTCCGGCCGCGTGGTCCGCCGGCGGTGCCAGGTCGGCGAGGAGGCCCGCGCCGAATCCGATGAGGGCGCCGCTGACGTGCCCGTACACGAAGGCCAGTCCGAGGACGACCATCAGGAGCAGATCGGGTACGGCGCCGGGCAGCTGGAGCCGGGCGAGCACGGAGACCTGGACGACGAGGGCGATCACGACCAGGGCGATGGAGAGCAGAGTCCGGTTGACGCGCATGGGGATCAGCTCTACCTCTGTTCGTTTACCGCGTTGTCGGCGTTCGGTGTCGCGTTCCCGCTGGGGTCCGGGCTCGGGCTGCCGCTGGGGTTCGCGCTCTCGTGGATGTTCCCGACGACGTTGCCGCTGGTGTCCACGATGTCGCCGTTGGGCGAGATGGTGACGGTGACGGTCGGAGTGGGCTTCGGCTTCGCGGGCTTGGCCGGCTTCTTCGGCAGGACCGTGTCGCGGGGGTCCTCGCGCGGAGCCTGGACGACGATGCCGACGATGTCGAGCTTGGTGAAACCGACGTACGGACGGACGTAGACCGTCCGGGTCAGGTCGCCGCCCGACGGGTCGACGCGGACGACCTCGCCGACCGGGACACCGGGCACGAACGGCTTGTCCTTGCTGGACCCGAACGTGACGAGCCGGTCGCCCTTCTTGACCTTGGCCTTGCCGTTCAGGAACTGGACGGCGAGCGGGCGCGAGCCCTGGCCGGTGGCGAAGCCGAGCTCGTCGGTGGACTCCATCCGGGTGCCGACGGTGAAGTCGGGGTCGTTGGCGAGTAGCACCGTCGCGGTGTCCGGGCCGACGGTGGTGACCCTGCCCACGAGTCCGTCGCCGTTGAGGACGGTCATGTCGCGCTTGAGACCGTCCTTGGAGCCCGCGTCGATGGTGACCGTCCAGGAGAAGCCCTGGGCCGCTCCTATGGCGATGACTTCGGCGGCCTTGATGCCGTACTGTCCGGCGGCCGACTTCTTGAGCATCTTGTCGAGCTCACGGACCCGGCTGCGGTTCTGGTCGTCGCTGCCGAGCTTCGCCTTCAGCGCGGCGTTCTGCTGCTCCAGTGCGGTGATCTTGTCGTGCCGGTCGCCCGAGGCCCGTACGGCCCCTATGGCGTTGCCCACCGGGTCGACGGCTGCCGCGACGCCGTTCTCAACTGGTCCGAAGACCGTGGAGGCGGCCTGCCGGGCGCCGTCCACCGGCGAGTCCTCGCCACCGCGGATGTCCACCGTGATCAGTGCGAATGCGATGGCGATCAGCAGCACCAGGAGCAGCCGGCTCTCTCGTGTGTCCCTCACGTGCGGCGGCCGTGCCTTCCTCGTAGGAATGTTCGTGCCTGTATATCAACGATCCTCCGCGCGGAGCGGCAGCGTCCGCGCGGAGGGCCTGTTGAGTTCCTACCGTCGGGGCTGGGCGTCCAGCACCTGCTGGAGCGCCTCGAACTCCTCGACGCACTTGCCGGATCCGAGCGCGACGGAGTCCAGCGGGTCCTCGGCGATGTGGATCGGCATGCCCGTCTCGTGACGGAGCCGCTCGTCGAGGCCGCGCAGCAGGGCGCCGCCGCCGGTGAGGACGATGCCGCGGTCCATGACATCGCCGGAGAGTTCCGGCGGGCACTTGTCGAGCGTCGTCTTGACCGCGTCGACGATCGCGTTGACGGGCTCCTCGATCGCCTTGCGGACCTCGGTCGCCGAGATGACCACGGTCTTGGGCAGGCCGGAGACGAGGTCGCGGCCCCGGATCTCGGTGTGCTCGTCCTTCTCCAGCTCGAACGCCGAACCGATCGTGATCTTGATCTGTTCGGCGGTGCGCTCACCGAGGAGGAGCGAGTACTCCTTCTTGATGTGCTGGATGATCGCGTTGTCCAGCTCGTCACCGGCGACCCGGATCGACTGGGCGGTGACGATCCCGCCGAGCGAGATGACCGCGACCTCGGTGGTGCCGCCACCGATGTCGACGACCATGTTGCCGGTGGCCTCGTGGACCGGTAGCCCGGAGCCGATGGCCGCCGCCATGGGCTCCTCGATGATGTGCACCTGGCGCGCGCCGGCCTGCGTCGATGCCTCGATGACGGCGCGTCGCTCGACCCCTGTGATACCGGAGGGCACACAGACGACGACCCGTGGGCGGGCCAGATAGCGGCGCTTGTGGATCTTGAGGATGAAGTAGCGGAGCATCCGCTCCGTGATCTCGAAGTCGGCGATCACGCCGTCCTTCAGGGGCCGTACGGCAACGATGTTGCCCGGTGTACGGCCGATCATCTTCTTGGCCTCGGCGCCGACCGCCAGGATGCCGCCGGTGTTGGTGTTGATGGCCACGACGGACGGCTCGTTCAGAACGATGCCGCGCCCCCTGACGTACACCAGCGTGTTGGCAGTCCCGAGGTCGATAGCCATGTCACGGCCGATGAACGACATTGAGTTCCCCTTGTTCCCCATGAGGATGCGTCGGGCCTTCCCAAGTGAAAGCGGGTGATGGCTTGTTTTGGTAGGCGAGATGAGCGCTGCGGGCGTGGAAGCTTCCATCGTAGTGCCGGAAACACCGACACAGCGCGAGGGTCCTTCGCCTTGCTGAGCAGAACGGGTGGCCGTCCCACTCATGGTGACGTTACGTCGGAGGGATGCGTTCCCGCGATCGGTGTCCGTATGCCGAAGGGCGACCGAATTACTTCGGTCGCCCCAGGTCATGAGCGCTGTTTGGCCGATCGGAGGTCAGGAAAGTCCCGGAAAGAACAGCTTCATTTCTCGCTCTGCGGACTCCTCGGAGTCCGAGGCGTGGATGAGGTTCTCCCGGGTGATCGTGCCGAAGTCGCCACGGATCGATCCGGGCGCGGCGGCGATCGGGTCCGTCGGGCCGGCCAGGGCGCGGACGCCCTCGATGACACGCTCGCCCTCGGCCACCAGAGCGACGATCGGGCCGGACTGCATGAACTCGACCAGCGGCTCGTAGAACGGGCGGCCGACGTGCTCGGCGTAGTGCTGCTCCAGCGTGGCCCGGTCGAGGGTACGCAGCTCCAGCGCGGTGATCTTCCAGTCGGCCTTGCGCTCGATGCGGCCGACGATCTCGCCGACCAGACCGCGACGGACGGCGTCGGGCTTCAGAAGAACGAGGGTGCGCTGGGTCATGTGCGGCTCCTTGCAGGCATTCGGGTGCGGTGAGGCGAGATTACAGGGGCGCGATGACGGCCCGACGGCCGGGTTTGGCCGAGGCGCCGGGCGTGCCCGGCCGCGCGGCGGATCAGCCGCCGGCCGGGGCCGCGTCCGCCTCCTGCGCGGCCCAGCGGGCCTTCACCTCGTCGATCTTGCGGCCGTAGTGCACCGAGGCCCACCACAGCCCGCCGAAGACCAGACCGAGGATGAACATCATCGGCACCACGAAGCCACTGGCGACCAGCGCGATCTGGAGTGCCCAGCCGAGCTGAACGCCACCGGGACGAGTGATCATCCCGCAGAGCAGCACGGAGAGCAGCATGCCGACGCCGCAGACCGTCCACACCGTCGCGGACGACAGGTCGTCGGACTTCATCGCGACGAGTCCGGCGAAACCGATCACGAAGAACTCGCCGATCAGTGTCGATGCACAGAGCGTACGCACGTGGGTCAGCGCCTTCCCAGAAGCAGCCGGGCCTCGCCGACCGTGATCACGGATCCGGTCACCAGCACCCCGGCGCCCGCGTACTCGTCGTCCTCCTCGGCGAGGGTGATCGCCGCCTCCAGCGCTTCGTCGAGACGGGGTTCGACCTGGACCCGTTCGTTGCCGAAGACCTCGACGGCGACGCCGGCCAGGGTGTCGGCGTCCATCGCGCGACCGCTGGAGTTCTGGGTGATGACGACCTCGGCGAAGATCGGCTCGAAGGCCTCCAGGAGGCCCCGCACGTCCTTGTCGCCACTGGCTCCGACCACGCCGATCAGCCGGGAGAAGCCGAACGACTCGGACAGTCCCTCGGCGGCGGCGCGGGCGCCGGCCGGGTTGTGCGCGGCGTCCAGGACGACGGTCGGGCTGGAGCGGACGACTTCGAGGCGGCCGGGCGAGAGCACCGCGGCGAAGGCCTTGCGGACGATGTCCGCGTCCAGAGAGCCGGGCTGCTCGGCGCCGATCCCGAAGAACGCCTCGACCGCGCAGAGCGCCACGACGGCGTTGTGCGCCTGGTGAGCGCCGTACAGCGGGAGGAAGATGTTGTCGTACTCGCCGCCGAGACCGCGCAGCGTCAGCAGCTGCCCGCCGACCGCGATCTCCCGGGAGACGACGCCGAACTCCATGCCCTCGCGGGCCACCGTGGCGTCGGCCGCGACGGCCTTCTTCAGCATCACCTGGGCCGCGTCGACCGGCTGCTGGGCCAGGATGACCGTCGCACCCTGCTTGATGATCCCGGACTTCTCCACCGCGATCTCGCCGGGCGTGGAGCCCAGCCGGTCGGTGTGGTCCAGGGAGATCGGGGTGACGACCGCGACCGTGGAGTCGATCACGTTGGTCGCGTCCCAGCTGCCGCCCATGCCGACCTCGACGACGGCGACATCGACTGGCGCGTCGGCGAACGCCGCGTACGCCATGCCGGTGAGCACCTCGAAGAAGGACAGCCGGTAGGGCTGCTGGGCGTCGACCATCTCGACGTACGGCTTGATGTCCTGGTACGCCTCGACGAACCGTTCGGCGTCCATCGGGGCGCCGTCCAGGCTGATCCGTTCGGTGATCGACTGGACGTGCGGCGAGGTGTAGCGGCCGGTGCGCAGCTCGAAGGCGCCGAGGAGGCCCTCGATCATGCGGGCCGTGCTCGTCTTGCCGTTGGTACCGGTGATGTGGATGGAGGGGTACGCGCGCTGCGGGTCACCGAGCGTGTCCATCAGCGCGGCGATGCGCGCCACGGACGGCTCCAGCTTGGTCTCGCCCCAGCGCCCGGCGAGCTCCTGCTCCACCGCGCGCAGCGCCCTGTCCACCTCCGGATCGGTGGGGCGGGCGGGGACCTCGTCGCCCTGTGGCGGACCGGAGGCGGCGCGCAGCGTGCGGCTCCCGGCCTCGATCACCGCCAGGTCGGGGTCGCGCTGGGTCTCCTCGTCGACGATCTCCGCGAAGGTGTCGTCGGGATCGGACGCGTCGTGCCGGTCTGAAGGGCTGGGCTCGCTCACAGGGCCAGTCTACGGACCGGCACGGACATCGCGCGCAGCGCCCGGGGGCGGCGGTACGAGGGAGCCCCCGTGCTCCCTCGTGCGAGGGATACGGGGGCTCCGTCGGGTCCGGCCGGTCAGCTCTGCGGCAGGGCTGCCAGCTGTGCGCCGATCCGCTCGATGTCCGACTCGGCCTTGGCCAGCCGGCCACGGATCTTGTCGACCACGTTGTCCGGGGCCTTGCCGAGGAAGGCCTCGTTGTTCAGCTTGCCGTTGGCCTGCGCCTTCTCCTTCTCGGCCGCCGCAAGGTCCTTCGTCAGGCGCTTGCGCTCGGCCTCGACGTCGATCGTGCCGGACAGGTCGAGGGCGACCGTGGCGCCCGCGACCGGCAGCGAGGCCGTCGCGTGGAAGCCGTCCCCGGCGGGCTGCAGACGCAGCAGCTGACGGATGGCCCCCTCGTGCGGCGCGAGCGGCGTACCGGTCAGGGTGAGCTCGGCCGGAACCTTCTGGCCGGGCTGCAGCCCCTGGTCGGAGCGGAAGCGGCGGACCTCGGTGACGACCTGCTGGACGAGCTCGATCTCCTTCTCGGCGGCGTCGTCACGGAAGCCGCTGTCCGCCGGCCAGTCGGCGATGACGACGGACTCACGGCCGGTGAGCGCGGTCCAGAGCGTCTCGGTGACGAAGGGGACGACGGGGTGCAGGAGGCGCAGCATCACATCGAGGACCTCGCCCAGGACCCGGCCCGAGACCTCGGCCGGACGCCCGCCGGCGAAGAACGTGGTCTTGGACAGCTCGACGTACCAGTCGAAGACCTCGTCCCAGGCGAAGTGCCGCAGCGCCTCGCTGAGCTTGGAGAACTGGAAGTCGTCGTAGTACGCGTCGACTTCGGCGACGGTCTTGTTGAGCCGGGACAGGATCCAGCGGTCGGTCACCGACATCTCGTCGGCGGACGGCAGCTCGCCCTCGATCGTGGCGCCGTTCATCAGGGCGAAGCGGGTGGCGTTCCAGATCTTGTTGGAGAACTTGGCGGAACCCTGGACCCACTCCTCGCCGATCGGGACGTCGACGCCGGGGTTGGCACCGCGCGCCAGGGTGAAACGGAGCGCGTCGGAGCCGTACTTGTCCATCCAGTCCAGCGGGTTGACCACGTTGCCGAAGGACTTCGACATCTTCTTGCCGTGCTCGTCGCGGACCATCCCGTGCAGGACGATCGTCTCGAACGGCGGGACACCGTCGTTGACGTACAGGCCGAACATCATCATCCGGGCGACCCAGAAGAAGAGGATGTCGTAGCCGGTGACCAGGACGGAGTTCGGATAGAACTTCGCGAGGCTGTCGGTCTGTTCGGGCCAGCCGAGCGTGGAGAACGGCCACAGGCCGGAGGAGAACCAGGTGTCCAGGACATCGCTGTCCTGCGTCCAGCCCTCACCCGTCGGGACCTCGTCGTCCGGGCCGACGCAGACGACCTCGCCGTTCGGGCCGTACCAGACGGGGATGCGGTGGCCCCACCAGAGCTGGCGCGAGATCGTCCAGTCGTGGAGGTTGTCGACCCAGTCGAAGTAGCGCTTCTCCATCTCCTGCGGATGGATCTTGACCTTGCCGTCGCGGACGGCGTCACCGGCCGCCTTGGCGAGCGGCTCGACCTTGACCCACCACTGGAGGGACAGGCGCGGCTCGATGGTCGTCTTGCAGCGCGAGCAGTGCCCGACGGAGTGGACGTACGGGCGCTTCTCGGCGACGATCCGGCCGTCGGCGCGCAGAGCGGCGACGATGGCCGAGCGGGCCTCCAGCCGGTCCAGGCCCTGGAAGGGGCCGGGGACGGTGATGACGGCACGCTCGTCCAGGACGGTGAGGAAGGGCAGGTCGTGGCGCTTGCCGATCTCGAAGTCGTTCGGGTCGTGCGCCGGGGTCACCTTGACGGCGCCGGTGCCGAACTCGGGATCGACGTGGTGGTCGGCGACGACCGGGATCGTACGGTCGGTCAGCGGCAGCTTGATCTGCCTGCCGACGAGGTGCTTGTAGCGCTCGTCCTCAGGGTGGACGGCGACCGCGGTGTCACCGAGCATCGTCTCGGCGCGGGTGGTGGCGACGACGATGGTCTCGTCGCCCTCGCCGTAGACCATGGAGACGAGCTCGCCGTCGTCCTCCTGGTACTCGACCTCGATGTCGGAGATCGCGGTGAGACAGCGCGGGCACCAGTTGATGATGCGCTCGGCGCGGTAGATCAGCCCGTCGTCGTACATCCGCTTGAAGACGGTCTGGACGGCCTTGGACAGGCCCTCGTCCATGGTGAACCGCTCACGGGACCAGGCGACGCCCTCGCCGAGGCGGCGCATCTGGCCGGAGATCTGGCCGCCGGACTCGTTCTTCCACTTCCAGACGCGCTCGACGAAGGCCTCACGGCCCAGGTCGTGGCGGGACTTGCCGTCCTTGGCAAGCTCGCGCTCGACGACGTTCTGGGTGGCGATGCCGGCGTGGTCCATGCCCGGCTGGTACAGCGCCTCGAACCCCTGCATCCGCTTGCGGCGGACGAGCGCGTCGATCAGCGTGTGCTCGAAGGCGTGGCCCAGGTGCAGGGAGCCGGTGACGTTGGGCGGCGGGATGACGATGGAGTACGGCGGCTTGTCGCTGTGCTCGTCGGCCTCGAAGTAACCACGTTCTACCCAGCGCTCATACAGCTTCCCCTCTACCTCGGCCGGCGCGTACTGGGTCGGCAGTTCGGGGTTGCTGGCTGGCTGCTGCGCTGCGTTCTCGGTCACGCGAACAGTTTAGGGCCGTCACGGGCGTGCACTGAAACCCGTTTGTTCGGTAACGGTGTGCCTCCCGGTGGTCCGTCCCCGCGGGCCTTCCGTCAGGATGTTCGGAACGCGTAAGCATCACGAACAGGGGACATCGCAGATGAGCTTCAACCAGCCGGGCCCGTACGGCGGCCAGCCGCCCCAGGGCCAGCCCGGACCGTACGGCCAGCAGCCGGGCCCGTACGGCGGGCAGCCGCCGCAGGGCCAGCCGCAGGGCCAGCCCGGTTACGGGTACCCGCAGCAGGCCCCGCAGGGCGTCCCGCCGCAGCAGCAGCCCCAGCAGCCGGGCTACGGCTACCCGCAGGCCCAGCAGCCCGGCCCGTACGGCCAGCAGCCCCCCACTCCCCCGTACGGCGGCCAGCCGGCCTACGGCCAGCAGCCCGGCTTTCCCCCGGCCCAGCAGCCGAAGAAGAAGACCGGCCTGATCATCGGCGGCGTCATCGTGGCGCTCGCGGTCATCGGCGGTGGCGTGTACTTCCTGACGTCGGGCGGGGGCGCCAGCAACAGCGACGTGGCGGACTCCACGAAGGGGTACAAGCTGACGCCGGCGGCGACGCTGGACGCCTACAAGAAGTCCGACCAGGCCGGTGCCGCCAACGGTCCGCTGACGGGCACGGAGAAGGCGAAGGCGGAGGAGTCCGGGGTCAAGAACCCCAACGGGGCCGCGGCCAACTACCAGTCAGGCAACGAGAAGGACCTGAGCGCGAAGCTCATCCAGTTCAAGGGGTACTGGGGCGAGGTCAGCGACCCGGCCGCAGTGATCAACAAGTCGTTCGACCAGACCAAGGTGAACATGACCAAGGGCGACAGCGATTCCGATGCCGAGCTGGTCGGCTCGCCGAAGGATGTCACCCCGGCCGGGTTCAAGGGCGCACTGATGAGGTGCCAGAACATCAAGGTCAACAACAAGGAGGGGGACGGCAGCGCCGAGAAGGGGCCGGCATCCATTGAGGCACCGGTCTGCATCTGGGCCGACTACAGCACCGTCGGCATCGTGACAGGCATCGACCTGGGCCTCGCCATGACCAACAAGGCCATGTCGCAGGACGACGTCGCGGCGCTCTCCGCCAAGCTCTACAACACCTCCCGCACCAAGATCTGATCCCGGTACACCGCAACGCGAAGGGGCGCCCGGCCGAACGAATCGGCCGGGCGCCCCTTCGCGTACGTCTCTACGCCACCGCTACGCCGACTTCTCGTGCCGGCCGTCGTCGTTCTTCCCGATCGTCCGCGGCTCGCGCGGGACCAGGGTCGGGTTGACGTTGTTGCGGACCACGTCCGCCGTGATGACGACCCTGGCGACGTCCTTGCGGGACGGCACGTCGTACATCACGGACTGGAGGACCTCTTCCATGATGGCGCGCAGACCGCGCGCGCCGGTCTGGCGCAGGATCGCCTGGTCGGCGATGGCCTCCAGTGCCTCGCGCTCGAACTCCAGCTCCACACCATCGAGTTCGAACAGCCGCTGGTACTGCTTCACCAGGGCGTTGCGCGGCTCGATGAGGATCTGGAGCAGGGCCTCGCGGTCCAGGTTGTGGACCGAGGTCAGGACCGGGAGGCGGCCGATGAACTCGGGGATCATCCCGAACTTCACCAGGTCCTCCGGCATGACCTCCTGGAACTGGTCGCTCGCCTGGATCTCCAGCTTGGAGCGGATCGTGGCGCCGAAGCCGATGCCCTTGGCGCCGGCCCGGGACTCGATGATCTTCTCGAGGCCGGAGAACGCGCCGCCCACGATGAACAGCACGTTCGTCGTGTCGATCTGGATGAACTCCTGGTGCGGGTGCTTCCGGCCGCCCTGCGGCGGTACGGAGGCGGTGGTGCCCTCAAGGATCTTGAGGAGCGCCTGCTGGACGCCTTCGCCCGAGACATCGCGGGTGATCGACGGGTTCTCGCTCTTGCGGGCGACCTTGTCGATCTCGTCGATGTAGATGATCCCGGTCTCGGCCTTCTTGACGTCGTAGTCCGCGGCCTGGATCAGCTTCAGCAGGATGTTCTCGACGTCCTCGCCGACATAGCCGGCCTCCGTCAGCGCCGTCGCGTCGGCGATGGCGAACGGGACGTTGAGCATGCGGGCCAGTGTCTGCGCGAGGAGCGTCTTGCCCGAACCCGTGGGGCCCAGCAGCAGGATGTTGGACTTGGCGAGCTCGATCGCGTCGTCGCGGCTCGCCCCGCCGCCGTTCTCCCCGGCCTGGACCCGCTTGTAGTGGTTGTACACAGCGACCGAGAGAGCCTTCTTCGCGGGCTCCTGGCCTACGACGTACCCCTCGAGGAACTCGTAGATCTCGCGCGGCTTGGGCAGTTCCTCCCACCGCACCTCGGAGGTCTCCGCGAGCTCCTCCTCGATGATCTCGTTGCAGAGATCAATGCACTCGTCGCAGATGTACACACCGGGTCCCGCGATGAGCTTCTTCACCTGCTTCTGGCTCTTTCCGCAGAACGAGCACTTGAGCAGGTCGCCGCCATCACCGATGCGTGCCACGAGGTGCTTCCCCTTCGCCTGGGAGACGCCTGGTTCAGCGGCTCCTGGTGCCTCTATCCGACGGTACCTTGCCTGGCCCCTCGTTCGGGCCCCCCTTGGCACGGTTCACACGGCCGAGGCCGGGTGACCGTGCCGTGCCAAGGGGTAAAGCCCGACGTCAGGCGGCCGCTCCGGCCGCGCTCTTACGGGTCGCCACGATCTGGTCGACGAGACCGTAGGCGAGGGCGTCCTCGGCCGTCAGGATCTTGTCGCGCTCGATGTCGTCGCGGATCTTCTCGATCGGCGTGGTGGAGTGCTTGGCCAGCAGCTCCTCCAGCTGGGTCCGCATCCGCAGGATCTCGTTGGCCGCGATCTCCAGGTCGGAGAGCTGCTCACGGCCGGTCTGCGAGGACGGCTGGTGGATCAGGACACGCGCGTTCGGCAGCGCCAGGCGCTTGCCGGGCGTACCCGCGGCGAGCAGCACGGCCGCGGCGGAGGCCGCCTGGCCCATGCAGACCGTCTGGATGTCCGGCTTCACGAACTGCATCGTGTCGTAGATCGCGGTGAGCGCGGTGAACGAGCCGCCGGGGCTGTTGATGTAGATCGAGATGTCCCGGTCCGGGTCCATCGACTCCAGGCACAGCAGCTGCGCCATGACGTCGTTGGCGGAGGCGTCGTCGATCTGCACCCCGAGGAAGATCACGCGCTCCTCGAAGAGCTTCGCGTACGGGTCGTACTCACGCACGCCCTGCGAGGTGCGCTCCACGAAGCGCGGGACGATGTAGCGGTTGTCCACCTGCGGGCCGGTGTAGAGGCCGCTCGCGGAGGCGCCGGAGAAGTTGTTCATGTGGGTGTTCACCATCCTGGTGGCGTTCTGTGGGCTGGATGTCTCGGCGTACGAGAGATGCGGTGCGGTGGCGCGATCCGGGGAACCGGATCAGGCGCCGGTGCCGCCGCCGCCCGGAACGCCCGACGCGACCGTGATGATCTCGTCGATGAGGCCGTAGTCCTTGGCCTCCTCCGCGGTGTACCAGCGGTCGCGGTCGCCGTCGCGGATGATCGTCTCCACGGTCTGGCCGGAGTGGCGGGCGGTGATCTCCGCCATCCGCTGCTTGGTGCGCAGCAGGTACTGGGCCTGGATCTTGATGTCCGAGGCCGTACCGCCGATACCGGCCGAACCCTGGTGCATGAGGATGTCGGTGTTCGGGAGCGCGAAGCGCTTGCCGGCGGTGCCGCCGGTGAGCAGGAACTGGCCCATCGAGGCCGCCATGCCCATACCGATCGTGACCACGTCGTTCGGGATGTACTGAATGGTGTCGTAGACCGCCATTCCGGCCGTCACCGAGCCACCGGGGCTGTTGATGTAGAGGTAGATGTCCTTGTCCGGGTCTGCGGCAAGGAGAAGCAGCTGCGCGGTGATCTTGTTGGCGATGTCATCGTCGACCTGCTGGCCGAGGAAGATGATGCGCTCGCCGAGCAGTCGGCTGTAGACCTGGTCACCGAGGCCTCCACCGAGGGACGGCTCTCCGGCGGCGTAGGGCATCAGATTCGTCACGTATCCACCTGCTCGTCTCTGACGGCTCCGGCCGTCTCAGCGTCTTCGTACCGGGTGGGCCGGGACTCCCCGACCCTTCCTCTTCATGGACCCTAACGCGCAGGTGGGACAACGCCATCCCGCTTCCGCAACTGTTCGCTGGGAGCGCAAGGTCCGCAGTGCGCACACGGGTTGTGGGGGCGTGCGCCGATACGACGACGGGCTCCGGACGCGGTTGCGTCCGGAGCCCGTCGTACGGGTTCAGCGCGAGGCTCAGGCCTCGGTCTTCGCCTCGTCCGCGTCGGTGGAGCCTTCGGCGGCCTCGACCACCACCGTGGCCTCCACCCCCCCGGCCACCGGGTCCACCCACTCCACGGGCTCACCCTTGGTGTCGACGAACATTGGGGCCTACAAGAACCCCGCCCGCGCCTTGCCACGGGCGACCTCGCCGACGAGCATCGGCACCTGGCCACCCTCGACAACGGCCTGGGCGAACTGGTCGGGGCTCATGCCGGAGGACTGCGCGCGCCGCATGAGGTGCTCGGTGAGCTCCTCCTGGTTGACGTTCAGCTTCTCCTTGTTGACGAGCTCGTCCAGGATGAACTGGGTCTTGATGCCCTTGACGGCCTGCTCGGACGTCTCCGCCTCGAACTCCTCAAGGGTCTTGCCCTGGATCTCCAGGTACTTCTCGAGGTCGAGACCCATCTGGCCGAGCTGGTGGTGCTCGAGGTTGTGCTTGCGGGTCTGGACCTCGTCCGCGAGCAGCTTCTCGGGGATCGGGACCTCGGCGAGCTTGAGCAGCTCCTCCAGGACGCGCTCCTGGGCCTGGGTGGCCTGGTCGTACTGCTTGGTGCTCTCCAGGCGCTTGCGGCTGTCGGCCTTGAGCTCGTCGAGCGTGTCGAACTCGCTCGCCATCTGGGCGAAGTCGTCGTCCAGCTCGGGAAGCTCACGGGCGGCGACGGCGGTGACCTTGACGGTGACCTCGGCCTCCTTGCCCTCGGCGGAGCCGCCCTTCAGCTCGGAGGTGAAGGTGGTCTCGCCACCCGCCTCCAGGCCGGTGACGGCGTCGTCGATGCCTTCGAGGAGTTCACCGGAACCGATGGTGTACGAGACACCCTCGGCCACGCCGTCCTCCAGGACCTCACCCTCGACCTTGGCGGTCAGGTCGATCGTGACGACGTCGCCGTCGGCGGCGGCGCGCTCGACCGGGTTGGTCGAGGCGAAGCGGTCGCGCAGCTGCTCCACGGCCTTCTCGACGTCCTCGTCGCTGACCTCAAGGGCGTCGACGGTGACCTCGATGCCGGAGTAGTCCGGAATCTCGATCTCGGGGCGTACGTCAACCTCGGCGGTGAAGGACAGCAGCTCGCCGTCCTTCAGCTCCGTGATGTCGACCTCCGGCTGGCCGAGGACGTTGAGCTCTCCCTCGTTGACGGCCTCGGTGTAGAACTTCGGGAGCGCGTCGTTGACGGCCTCCTCCAGCACAGCACCACGGCCGAACCGCTGGTCGATGACCCGGTTGGGGATCTTGCCCTTGCGGAACCCCTTCACCGTGACCTGCTGGTTGATCTTCTTGTACGCCGCGTCGAGGCTGTCCTTGAGCTCCTCGAAGGGCACCTCAATGCTGAGCCGAACCCGGGTCGGGTTCAGGGTCTCCACGGCGCTCTTCACGGTTCGGTCTCCTTGGTGGCTGACTTCTTGGGGTTCTGCTCCACCGCACAGGAGGCGGCTTCGCGGACCGAGCCCGGTACATCAGACACACGGGCACGCATTTTGCATAGTAACGGCAAGGGGGAGAACTCCCACAATGCGATCTTGCCGGTGGTCGGGGTGGCCGGATTCGAACCGACGACCTTCCGCTCCCAAAGCGGACGCGCTACCAAGCTGCGCCACACCCCGTCGGTGCGACACGTAGGGTACATGCAGACCGGCAGTGCGTCGGCCGCTTTCGGCGGGCGCCGCACATCGCGGGACACGGGTGCCGCGATCGGGTGTGCGGGCAGCGCCCGCGACCCGCTACGATACTTCTCGTGCCGCGGTCCCCGGTGACCTGCGGTGCGTTGCATGCGGGCGTAGCTCAATGGTAGAGCCCTAGTCTTCCAAACTAGCTACGCGGGTTCGATTCCCGTCGCCCGCTCCATGCTTCGGGCCCGGCCGGCGGACATCGTCTTCGATGGCTGCCGGACCGGGCCTCTTGCGTTGCCCGTCGCCGCCCCCCGCGGGGGGCGGCCCTCCGGTCAGAAGCTGATCTGGTTGATGCTCTGCGCTATCGAGTCCATGAACTTCTGGATCGACGGCGCCATGCCGGTCGACGCCAGGAAGAAGCCGAAGAGCACCGCGACGATCGCGGGTCCGGCCTTGATGGAGCCGCCTCGGATCAGGACCACCAGGACGATCGCCAAAAGAAGCACCACAGACAGTGAAATGGCCACGACTGATCACACCCTCGGTCGGTCCGCCTTGCCGGCCCGGAGGTGTGCGGCCACGCACTCCTCCGTTGGCGTCCATCGTGCCACCAACTCCCCTGTGGTCGCTGCAAGCTGACGCATGCACCGGTCGGTATCGCGCCATCTTGCGCCGCTCGTGCGCCGGCGCGCGACACCCAGGGACGGCCGTAGGGCCGGGAGCCGCACGGCAGGTACGGACGAGCACCCGCGACTTCGAGCCGATGAACAGGAATGATCACATCGGTGATCGTTTCCGTACCCACACGCTTTATTCACATGCAATTTTAAGAGTCGAGCGCGACGTAATTCACCCCCCTCGACTGCCTGCTGATATGCACCATTTAAGGAGGATTAACACGCCCAAACCGGGCAAATTTCTAAGGTTTGGCTTTTGGTCGGACGGGAACACGCGATATCCGATGACGGTTTTACGAAATGCAATCGAGACGTCTAGGGTGCTTGAGATGTTCCACGCTCCGAACGTATTTCAGCGGGCCAAGCTCCCACCGGCCACCCGGGAGTCGGAGCCCAGACGCCAGGACCGAACGACGGCCCCGGATGCCACCGCGGGAGTCGTGGTGGCGGAGCGGCCTGCGCAGAACGCACCCACGAAGAAGCGTGACGCCTACTTCGACAACGCCAAGTACCTGGCCATCGTTCTGGTCGCGGTGGCGCACGCATGGGCGCCGGTCATGGACGGGAGCCGGACGGCCCGCGCGGTGTGGATGGTCACGTACACCTTCCACATGCCGGCTTTCATTATTATCTCGGGCTATTTCTCACGCTCGTTCGACCTGAGCCCGACCAAGGTGAAGCGCCTGATCACCGGTGTCGCCGTGCCGTACATCGTGTTCGAGACGGCGTACTCCCTGTTCCGGCGGTACGCGAACGACTCACCCGATGCGGCGATCAGTCTGCTCGAACCCTGGTACCTCACCTGGTTCCTGGCCGCGCTGTTCGTCTGGCGGCTCACCACGCCGATCTGGCAGAACCTGCGTCACCCCCTGGCTGTCTCGCTCGTCATCGCCGCCCTCGCCTCGCTCGCCCCCAGCGTCGGCGACGACCTCGACCTGCCGCGCGTACTGCAGTTCCTGCCGTTCTTCGTGCTCGGCCTCCGGCTCAAGCCCGAGCACTTCCGGCTGGTCCAGCGCCGCGAGGTGCGACTGCTCGCCCTGCCGCTGTTCGCCGGGGCGGCGGTCTTCGCCTACTGGGCGGCACCCCGGATGCAGCTGGGCTGGTTCCTGCGCGACTCCAGCGCCCAGGACATGAACGCTCCGTGGTGGTCCGGCGCGATGATGACCCTCGCGCTGTTCGGCTGCGCGACCCTGCTCACCATCGGGTTCCTGTCGTGGGTGCCGCGCCGTCACATGTGGTTCACGGTGCTGGGCGCCGGCACGATCTGCGGCTATCTGCTGCACGGCTTCCTGGTGAAGGGCTCCGACTACTTCGGGCTCTTCGACCGGAACGAGTGGCTGGTCTCGCCGACCGGTCTGGTGCTCGTCAGCGTGGTCGCCGCGGCCGCTGTGACGCTGCTCTGCACGCCGCCGGTGCGGCGGGTCCTGCGGTGCGTGACCGAGCCCGACATGAACTGGGCCTTCCGGCGGGACTCCGCCAAGCTCTGAGCCGTCACGATGCTCTGAATCCGTCACGATGAAGCCCGGCCCCGAGATGGGCCGGGCTTCGCCGTGTTGGCTCAATACTGCTGTTCGGTGGGCGCTTTCGGTGCGGTCAGCCCGAGCAGGCTCCGTACCTGCGCATACTTCGCGGCCAGTCGGGTACGGGTCGCCGCGTCCAGCACCGCGAGGCGTGCCGGATCCGCGTTGTGCGCGAGATCGGACTCCTTGACCAGCAGGGCGCCCGGGGTGGCCAGGATGCGCCGGGTGTACGCCGGCAGTTCCTCGCCATCCCGCTTGGTGACGGCGAGAACCATGTCCCTGACCTGCTGCGGCAGCGCCGCCCCGGCCAGCCACCGAGCCGACAACGCGTCATCCTCGACCGCGTCGTGCAGCCAGGCCGCTGCGATCTGGTCGTCGCTGCCTCCCCTGATCCTCACGCCCTCCGCGACGGCCGCGAGATGTTCGGCGTACGGCCGGCCCGCCTTGTCGCGCTGACCGGCATGGGCCTCGCGGGCGATGCGCTCGACTTCGGCCAGGGTCAGGTGTGTGCGTGGTCCTGTCATGGCCCGACTCTACGGACGGTCCGGCGTCCAGCTGTCCGGGGCAGGGAAAGTTGCAACGTCAATCGTTCGGTAAACTAATTACTGACGCTTTCTTGACGTTCTCTTGACCAAGCGAAGGACTGGGCTCATCGGACACGCAGACACGCTCATCGCCATGGGCGGCGCCTTCCTCGCCGCCGCCGTTCTCGCTCGCGTCGGCAGCCGTATCGGACTGCCGACCATCCCCCTGTTCATCCTGGCCGGGATCCTGCTCGGCCCGCACACTCCCGGCATCGTCCTCGTCGCCGATCCGCACGACCTGGAGATGCTCTCCGCACTCGGCCTGGTACTGCTGCTCTTCTACCTGGGCCTCGAGTTCCACCTCGACGACCTCAAAGCGGGCGGCCGCAAGATGGCGCTCGCCGGGGGCACCTATCTCGCCCTGAACGTCGGCGCAGGACTCGGATTCGGCTTCGCGCTCGGCTGGGGCACTTCGGAGGCGCTGGTCCTCGCCGGGGTGCTCGGCATCTCGTCGTCGGCCATCGTCACCAAGGTCCTGGTCGACCTGGGCCGCATCGGCAACCCGGAGACCAAGCCGATCCTCGGGATCATCGTCGTCGAGGACGTGTTCCTCGCGCTGTATCTGGCGGCCCTCCAGCCCATCCTCTCGGGCGCCGACAGCCTCTCGGCGGCGGCGGTCGACGGCGGGAAGGCCTTCGGATTCCTGCTGCTGCTCGCTCTGGCGGCCCGGTTCGGCACCAGGCTCATCAGCAAGCTGATCAACACCAAGGACGACGAACTCCTCGTCATCTCCTTCCTGGGTGCGGCGGTCCTGGTGGCCGGCATCTCGGAGTGGTTCGGGGTCGCTGACGCCATCGGCGCCTTCATGGTGGGTCTCATGCTCGGCAGCACGTCCTCCGGCGAACGCATCCTCAAGCTGGTCCACCCGCTGCGCGACGCCTTCGGCGCGATCTTCTTCTTCGCGTTCGGTCTCTCCATCAACCCCGGTGATCTGCCGGGTGTGGTGTGGCCGGTGCTGGCCGCCGTCGCGGTGACGCTCCTCATGAACGTGTTCGCGGGGATGGCCACGGCCAAGCTGTACGCGTTCGGGCCGCAGGCCACCGCGAACATCTCCACCACCCTGGTGGCACGCGGTGAGTTCGCGCTCATCCTCGCCACGATGGCGGCGGGCGCGGGACTGGACGAACGGCTGGCGCCGTTCATCGCCGGATACGTGCTCGTCCTCGCGGTCCTGGCCCCACTGGCCGCCGGGCGCTCGCACTGGCTGGCCAGAATCCTGCCGGGCGCTCGCGAACCCGGGCTCACCCCGATCCGGTGACGGACAACACGCCGTTGACGTACGCCCGGTTCGGTCCGGTTGCGTACGGTTCAGGATTTACGTGACAGCAGCAGGAGTGCCCGGTCGTCGTTGACGTCCTTGGCACAGGCCTCGATGAGATGCCAGGCCGCACCCTCGAAGCCCGTCGGGACATAGCGGTCGGCCTCGCCGGTCAGCCGGTCGATGCCCTCCGCCATGTCCCGGTCGGACGTCTCCACCAGTCCGTCGGTGAACAGCATCAGTACGTCCCCGGGGGCCAGCGAGCCCTTCACGGCGTCGAACTGCGCCCCGTCGTACACCCCGAGCAGGGGGCCCTCCGCCGCCTTCTCCTCCCACCGGCCGCTGCCGGCGTGGAGCTGGAGGGCGGGGGGATGGCCCGCCGAGAGGAGTTCGTAGTCACCCGATTCGAGGTCCAGGACGAGATGGATCGAGGTGGCGAAACCCTCGTCCCAGTCCTGTCGCAGCAGATAGCCGTTGGCCGCAGGCAGGAAGCCGTGCGGCGGCAGCGATCCGAGGAGCCCGCCGAAGGCACCCGACAGCAACAGGGCGCGGGAGCCCGCGTCCATGCCCTTGCCCGAGACATCGGTGAGCACGGCCTCCAGGGTGCGGCCTCCGTTGGTGCGGGCCGCGACGACGAAGTCGCCGGAGAAGGACTGCCCGCCCGCCGGGCGCAGCGACATCTCCCGGTGCCAGCCCTGCGGGAGCCGGGGCAGCGCGCTCTGCACCCGGATGCGTTCGCGCAGGTCGAAGAGCATGGTGCCGCCGCGCCGCCACGGCACGCCGACCCTGGCCCGGAACTGGGCGAGTACCAGCCCGAAGAAGCCGCAGGCCGCGACGGTCAGCACCGTTCCGGGGGTGACGCCGATCGTGCCGTCCGTGTACGGGCCGAGCGAGATGGACTCGACGATCAGGGCCGCGGCGGCTGCCGCGTACAGACCGAGCAGGCTGGCGGGCCGCAGCAGCAGGCCACCCGCGACGATCGGCAGGACGAGTGCGGTCGGTGAGCACCAGACCGGGTTCAGCAGGGTGGCGCAGGTGATGGCCGGGACGGTGAGCAGCAGGGCGGCCAGGGCGATCCAGTCGGAGCCGTCGCCGCGGAAGTAGTCGACGCCGGATCTGCGCAGCGTGCTGCGTACCCGGTGCGCCGATTTTCGCAAACGGGCCGGGTATGTCTCTGCTCCTGCGCGTCGGGCCATTGCGGGGACCTTATCCACCCGACGGCCTCCGGTGCAGGGGGACCCCTGTGACAATGCGTTCGAAATCGGGTCGCCTGCCCGTCGCCGCCCTGGTAGGCATGGCATATGACTACAGAGCTCCGCGTATTGCGCCCGTCCGAATGGACCGAATGGTTCGAGTCCCTTGAGCTCGCCTTCGGAGGGGTCCCCGAATCACCCGAGGAGCGCGAGCAGCTGGAGTCGCTGACCGAGTACGAGCGTTCGCTCGGGATCTGGGACGGTACCGATGTGGTGGCCACGGCAGGGGCGTTCAGCTTCCGGCTGGCCGTGCCGGGCGGGGCGCTGGTGCCGGCGGCGGGCGTGACGATGGTCAGTGTCGCGACCACGCACCGCAGGCGTGGGCTGCTGACGTCGATGATGCGCCGGCAGCTGGACGACGTACGGGCGCTGGGTGAGCCGGTCGCCGTGCTCACGGCGTCGGAGCCGGCGATCTACGGCCGCTTCGGGTACGGGGCGGCGACCCGCCAGATGTCCCTGGCGATCGACACGGACCGGGTGCGGCTGAACGTTCCGGAGGGCACCGACGAGATCCGGCTGCGGTACGCGAAGAAGGACGAGGCGGTCGCGGCGTGCGAGAGCGTGTACGCCCGCCTCGTGCCGGGCCGGCCCGGCACTCCGGCCCACGGTCCGGGCTGGGAGCGCAAGTCGCTGCTCGATCCTGCGAGTTCACGGCAGGGCGGTTCGGCCCTGCAGTGCCTGCTGGCCGAGCGGGACGGCGAAGTGGTGGGATACGCGACATACCACATCAAACCGGACTGGGACAGCTCGGGCCCCAAGGGCCGGATCGCCGTGAGCGATCTGGCGGCACTGGATCCGGCGGCGTACGCGGCGCTGTGGCGGTTCCTCTTCGGGATCGACCTCACCTCGACGGTCGAGGCGCGCAACCGGCCGGTGGACGACGCGGTGCTGCACCTGGTCTCGGATGTACGGAGGTGCGAGGTCCGGGTCCGGGACTCGCTCCATGTGCGGCTGGTGGATGTGGGCGCGGCGCTGGAGGCGCGGAGCTATCGGGGGCCGGTGGACGTGGTGTTCGACGTCGAGGACGCGTTCTGCCCCTGGAACGCGGGGCGTTGGCGACTGACGGCCGACGCGAAGGGGGGTGCGTCGTGCAAGCGCACGGATGACGCGGCGGACCTGGCGCTGTCGGTACGGGAGTTGGGGACGGCGTATCTGGGCGGCGAGTCGCTGCGTGCGTTGGCCCTGGCCGGGCGGGTGCGGGAGCTTCGGGCGGGGGCGGTGGCGGAGGTGTCGTCGGCGTTCCTGTCCGACGTGGCGCCGTGGCTGCCGCGGGGGTTCTAGGCGAGTGCGGGTTCGTCCGGCGACGGGCCTTTGTCCTCAATCGCCGGACGGGCTTGATCTGCCCTGGTGCACGTGTTGCAACTGGGCGCCGCGGGCTGCCGCACAGCACCCTCCGGGCGCTTTGTCCTCAATCGCCGGACGGGCTTGATTTGGCCGGGTTAGCTGGTTCTGCCCGGGCTTTCCCGGACAGGCGCGAAAATCGAGCCCGCCCGGCGATCGAGGACAATCAAGCCTGTCCGGCGCTTGAGGACGAAAGGGCGCGCCGTGCAACCCGCGCTCAGCGGGACTGGCACCCCGGGCACCAGAACAGGTTCCGGGCCGACAGCTCCGCCGCGCGGATCTCCGTGCCGCAGACGTGGCACGCCTGCCGGGCACGCCGGTAGACGTACACCTCGCCGCCGTGGTCGTCCACCCGTGGCGGGCGGCCCATCGCCTCGGGCAGGTGCGCGGGGCGGACCGTGTCGATGCGGTTGTTGCGCACGCCCTCGCGCATCAGCTCGCCCAGGTCCGCCCAGATCGCGTCCCACTCCCGGCGGGTGAGGTCCCTGCCGGGCCGGTAGGGGTCGATGCCGTGCCGGAAGAGGACCTCCGCGCGGTACACGTTGCCCACGCCCGCGACGACCTTCTGGTCCATCAGCAGGGCGGCCACGGTGATCCGGCTTCGGGAGATCCGCTGCCAGGCGCGCTCGCCGTCCTCGTCGGAGCGCAGCGGGTCCGGACCCAGCCGGTCGTGTATCGCCTGCTTCTCGGCGCCGGTGATCAGCGCACAGGCGGTGGGGCCGCGCAGATCCGCGTAGTGCTCGTCGTTGAGCAGACGCAGCCGGACCGTGTCGGTGGGCGGCGGGGCGGGGGCCGTACCGAATCCGAGCTTGCCGAACAGGCCGAGGTGGATATGGACCCAGCCGCTCCCCTCGAAGCCGAGGAAGAGGTGCTTGCCGTGCGCGTCCACCCCGTCGAGCACCCGGCCGTCCAGCAGTGCGGCACTGTCGGAGAACTTGCCCTGCGGGCTGCTCACCCGCACCGGCCGGCCGGCGAACCTGTCCAGATGGTCCGCGGCGAGGCGGTGGATCGTGTGTCCCTCGGGCACGGCGGCGGCTCTCCTGGACGGTGTGGATGCGGACATGGCTGTGCCGCCGGGGGCTCCGGCGGCACAGCGGGAAGCGGGTCGGTCAGCCCTGCTGCGGGTGATGGGCCGGCACCGGGGGGAGCTCGCCGGTGTTCTCGTACGCCGTGAGCATCTCGATGCGACGGGTGTGCCGCTCCTCGCCGGAGTACGGCGTGGCGAGGAAGATCTCCACGAACTTGGTGGACTCCTCCTGCGTGTGCATCCGGCCGCCGATGGAGATCACGTTGGCGTCGTTGTGCTCACGGCCCAGCGCTGCGGTCTGCTCGCTCCAGGCGAGTGCGGCGCGGACGCCCTTGACCTTGTTGGCGGCCATCTGCTCGCCGTTGCCGGAACCGCCGATGACGATGCCGAGGCTGCCCGGGTCGGCGGCCGTCTTCTCGGCGGCACGCAGGCAGAACGGCGGATAGTCGTCCTGGGCGTCATAGATGTGGGGACCACAGTCGACGGCCTCGTGGCCTTGGGCCTTGAGCCACTCGACGAGGTGGTTCTTGAGTTCGTAACCGGCATGGTCGGAGCCGAGGTACACGCGCATGGGAGGAGTGTGGCACGAGCTTCGGCGGGTAACCGACGACGGGGTGCGGTGTGGCCCTGATGTGCGGACCCCGTGTGTGCCGGGCCACTGAGGCAACGATCAGGTCAACGGGCGGATGTGGGGGTTCCGTTTTCAGGTCCCGCCGGGCTTCAATGCAACGCTCGCCGCTCACCACAGTGCCGCGGCGAGTCACGCTACCGGGTGATCCGAAAACGTAAGGATTCGATCCATGACGTCGCAGACGACTCTGGCCGGACCGGGCCAGCAGCCCGAGGGGCCGGACCGGACGGGGCCCGACGACGGGCTCCAGGCCGGTCTCAAGAACCGTCACCTCTCGATGATCGCCATCGGCGGTGTGATCGGCGCGGGCCTCTTCGTGGGTTCGAGCGCGGGCATCGCAGCCGCCGGACCGGCGATCCTGCTGTCGTACGCGCTGGTCGGCCTGATGGTCGTCTTCGTGATGCGGATGCTCGGCGAGATGGCCGCCGCCCGGCCGGCCTCGGGCTCCTTCTCCGCCTACGCCGACCATGCGCTGGGCCGCTGGGCCGGTTTCTCGATCGGCTGGCTGTACTGGTTCTTCTGGGTCGTGGTGCTCGCCGTCGAGGCCACGGCGGGTGCCAAGATCCTTGAGAACTGGGTGCCGGGCGTCCCGCAGTGGGCCTGGGCGCTGATCGTCATGCTGGCGCTGACCGCGACGAACCTGGTCTCGGTCGGCTCGTACGGGGAGTTCGAGTTCTGGTTCGCCGGGATCAAGGTCGTCGCGATCGGCGCCTTCGTGATCGTCGGCCTGCTCGCCGTCTTCGGGGTGCTGCCGGGTTCGGACAACGCCGGCTCGGGGCTGGCCCATCTCACCGACACCGGCGGCTTCTTCCCCAAGGGGCCGGGCGCCGTCCTCACCGGTGTGCTGATGGTGGTCTTCTCCTTCATGGGCAGCGAGATCGTGACGCTGGCGGCCGGCGAGTCGGAGAATCCGCAGCGCGCCGTCCAGAAGGCCACCAACAGCGTGATCTGGCGGATCGCGGTCTTCTACCTGGGCTCGATCTTCGTCGTGCTGACGCTGCTCCCGTGGAACGACGCCTCGATCATGGAGAAGGGCAGCTACGTCGCGGCGCTCGACTCGATCGGCATCCCGCACGCCGGCCAGGTGATGGACGTCATCGTGCTGACCGCCGTGCTCTCCTGTCTCAACTCCGGTCTCTACACGGCTTCCCGGATGGCCTTCTCGCTCGGCGGCCGCGGCGACGCCCCGAAGGCGTTCGCCCGCACCAACAAGCGCGGCGTGCCGCAGGCCGCGATCCTCTCCTCGGTCGTCTTCGGCTTCGTCGCCGTCTTCTTCAACTACCAGTGGCCGGACACCGTCTTCGCGTTCCTGCTGAACTCCTCCGGCGCGGTCGCCCTGTTCGTCTGGCTGGTCATCTGCTTCACCCAGCTGCGGATGCGCGGCATCATCCTGCGCGAGTCGCCCGAGAAGCTGGTCGTGCGGATGTGGCTCTTCCCCTATCTGACCTGGGCGACCATCGCGATGATCTCGTTCGTGCTGGTCTACATGCTGACCGACGACGCCGCACGCGAGCAGGTGCTGCTCTCGCTGCTGGTCGCGGTCCTGGTGGTGGCCGTCTCGCTGGTACTCGATGCACGCCGGCGCCGCGGCGCCACCCCGGCCGAAAAGGCAGGCAGCTGATCGCCGATACCTGACGGAAGCTGTCAGGTATAGCGGGGAGGCTCTCCGTCGTAAGCCATCGAGCGAGCGACTGGAGAGCCTCCGTCATGACTGCCGCCCCTGCCGAATTCCCGTCCGGTTACCAGACCGGTTTCCCGATCCGCCCGGACCTCGTCGTCCGGGCCACCGGGGCCGAGGACGTACGTGCCGCCGTGGCGCGCGCGGCCCGGGACGGCCTCCGGGTCGCCGTGCACGCCACCGGGCACGGACTGCCGGGCCCCGTCGAGGGCGGGGTCCTGATCGACACCGGCCGGATGGACTCCGTACGGATCGACCCGGCCCGCCGCACCGCGGCCGTCGGGGCGGGCACCACCTGGGGACAGGTGGCCGAGGCCGCGGCGCCGCACGGGCTCGCCCCGCTGAACGGCTCATCCCCCGGAGTGGGCGCCGTCTCCTACACGCTGGGGGGCGGGCTGGGCATCCTGGCCCGGGAGTTCGGGTACGCCGCCGACCATGTGCGGTCACTCGACGCGGTGACGGCCGACGGAGTGCTGCGCCATGTCACCCCCGAGGACGAGCCCGGCCTGTTCTGGGGGCTGCGCGGCGGCGGGCACCGGCTGGGTGTGGTGACGGGCCTGGAGATCGGACTGGCCGAGGTGGCCAGGCTGTACGGCGGCTCGATCGCCTTCGACGGGGACGGCGAGGCGGGTGCGCAGGTGCTGCGGCGCTATCTCGAGTGGACCAGGACCGTGCCCAGCACGCTGACGTCGTCCGTCGCCGCACTCGTGTACCCGGACGCGCCGCAGCTGCCGGAGCCGCTGCGGGGACGGTACGTCGTCTCCGTACGGGTCGCGTACACCGGCACCGAGGCCGGGGGCGAGCGACTCGTGGCGCCGCTTCGGGCGCTCGGCCCGGTGCTGTCGGACTCTCTGCGGGAGATGCCGTACACCGACAGCCACACCATCCACAGCGATCCGCCGTTCCCGCACGCGTACTACGGCGACGGGCTGATGCTGAGCGGTCTTGACCACGGACGCGCGGCGCGGGTGCTCGAACTGACCGGCAGGAAGGCCCCGATGATGACCGTGGTCCAGCTCAACCACCTGGGCGGCGCGCTGGCCACCGGCCCTTCGGTGGAGAACGCGGTGCCGTACCGCGAGGCGGGATTCCTGCTCCGGCTGCTCTCCCCGCTCGACGGCACGGACGTGCGTTCCGTGCGGGCCCTGTACGAGGAGGTGGCCGGGGCCGTCGCACCGCTCGCCGTGGGCCGTTCGCTGAACTTCTCCTTCGGCGGCGGGGACCGCACCGGCGGTTTCCACGACGCGCCGACGCAGAAGAGGCTCGCCGGTCTGGTGTCGCGCTACGACCCGGCAAGCCTCTTCGGTGGGGCCTACGGCATCAGCCGCGACGGCCGATGAGCTTCCACGACGCGGGCAGCGCGCCCATCGCGAGCACGGCCTTGAGCGCGTCACCGAGCAGGAACGGCGTCAGGCCTGCCGCGATCGCGGCGCTCGCCGGCAGGCCGGTGGACAGCGCCAGGTAGGGCACCCCGACCGCGTAGATGATCGCCGAGCCGAGCACCATGGTGCCCGCCGTCCGCAGCACCGAGCGGTCGCCGCCGCGGCGGGCGAGGCCGCCGACGACGGTGGAGGCGAGCAGCATTCCGAGCACATAGCCGAACGAGGCGCCGCCCGGGCCGGAGCTGCCTGCCGAGAACCACGGCATACCGGCCATGCCGACGAGCGCGTACACGGCGAGGGCGAGGAAGCCGCGGCGGGCGCCGAGTGCGGTGCCGACGAGGAGCGCGGCGAAGGTCTGGCCGGTGACCGGGACCGGGGAGCCGGGGACCGGCACGGCGATCTGGGCGGCTATGCCGGTGAGCGCGGCGCCACCGAGCACCAGGGCGGTGTCCACCGCGTAGCGGTGCCGGGCGGCGGGCAGCAGGTCGGCGAGGACCGCTCCGGTACGGACGGGGGCGGCGGCAGCAGTGCTCATCGGGACTCCGCGGGTGAGGGTGGGGACAGGGCAGATCCTGACGTTAGCGGACGGTGCAACGCTCGATCACCATCAGCGGCCCACAAAGCGGCGGTTGAGGGATTGGTGGGGTTCTCACAAAGGTCTGCACGCAATCGCCCTCGGGCGTGATGCTCGTCACGGAGGTGAGAGCGGATCGACTCCCCGCGGGCAGGGAAAGACATCAAGGGCCGACTGTTGGTTACCTCCAAAAGGGCCCGCGCGTGGCCGATCCGCGACGGAACAGCCGCCCGGACCCGCCCCACGCAGCGGGATGCGCACCTTGTGTGAGCATGGTGCCCGTATAGCGGACATCCGTTCCGCCTGAACGGGGCGCAGGTTCAGACTGAGCGCACGTCCCCCCTCTCACCGACCGAACAGAGCTCGTCCATGCCTCGGACCTCCGTGCCTCCCCCCACCGGCACCCCGGCCGTCACCTCCGACAACCGGACCGACTCGGCCCTCACCCACGGACTCAAACAGCGCCATCTGTCGATGATCGCCCTCGGCGGCGTCATCGGCGCCGGGCTGTTCGTGGGCTCCGGCGCGGGTATCGCCGCCGCCGGCCCCTCGATCGTCATCGCGTACGCCTGCTCCGGGCTGCTGGTCATGCTGGTGATGCGGATGCTCGGCGAGATGTCGGCGGCCAATCCGGCATCCGGCTCCTTCTCCGTGCACGCCGAGCGGGCGATCGGCCCGTGGGCCGGGTTCACGGCGGGCTGGGCGTTCTGGGTGCTGCTCTGCGTCGCCGTCGGCCTGGAGGGCATCGGCGCGGCGAAGATCGTCACCGGCTGGCTGCCCGGAACCCCGGAGTGGGCCTGGGTGGCGCTGTTCATGGTGGTGTTCCTGGGGACGAACCTGGCCTCGGTGACGAAGTTCGGCGAGTTCGAGTTCTGGTTCGCCGCGCTCAAGGTCGCCGCGATCACGCTGTTCCTGGTGCTGGGCGTGCTGGCGATCCTCGGGGTCCTCCCGGACACGGACGCGCCGGGCACCGCCAACCTCAGCGGCGAGGGCGGCTTCATGCCGAACGGCTCCGAGGGGCTCGTCATCGGGCTGCTCGCATCCGTCTTCGCGTACGGCGGTCTGGAGACCGTCACCATCGCCGCGGCCGAGTCCGAGAATCCGGTGCGGGGCGTCGCGAAGGCCGTGCGGACGGCGATGTGGCGGATCGCGCTCTTCTACGTCGGCTCGATGGCGGTCATCGTCACGCTGGTTCCGTGGGACGACCCGAAGGTCGTGGGGGTGGGCCCGTTCTACGCGGCCCTGGACCACCTCGGCATCAGCGGCGCCGCGGAGATCATGAACATCGTCATCCTGGTGGCCCTGCTCTCCGCGATGAACGCCAATATCTACGGCGCCTCGCGCATGGCCTGTTCACTGGTCGCCCGCGGCCAGGGCCCGAAGCGGCTCGGCCGGATCTCCTCCGGTGTGCCGCGCGGCGCGGTCCTGGTCTCGTCCGTGTTCGGCTTCCTGTGCGTGCTGCTGAGCTACTGGCGGCCCGACGACGTCTTCCCCTGGCTGCTCAACATGACCGGCGCGGTGATCCTGGTCGTCTGGATCTTCATCGCCGCCTCCCAGCTGATCCTCCGTACCCGGCTGGAGCGCGAGGAGCCGCAGAAGCTGGTGGTGCGGATGTGGCTGTTCCCGGTTCTGACGGTGGTGGCCCTGCTGGCCATGGTCGGCATCTTCTTCCTGATGCTCCGCCAGCCCGACACCCGTGACCAGCTGCTGGCGACGGGCGCGCTGACGGCGGTCCTGATCGTCATCGGCGTGGTCCGGCAGCGGCGCTCCGCGCCGTCGGCCCCGGCGCCGACGGACACGTAACCCGGCACACGAAAACGCCGGGCGGGCCGGATCACTGCCGGCCCCCCCGCGGGTTCGTGGGGCCCGGGCCGCCCCGGG
>NZ_JBHVWF010000073.1:0-4546 GCF_042882365.1 Streptomyces sp. NPDC058221
GAGGAGTCCGCACACGGCCCGCGTCCCGGACGGTTCCGGGGGCGGGGGCCTTGTGCGTATGTACGGGTTCAGTCCTCGCCGAGGTAGGCCTTGCGGACCGACTCGTCGTGGAGGAGGTCCGCGCCGGTGCCGGAGAGGACGATCTTGCCGACCTCCATGACGTGGCCCTGGTCGGCCAGGGAGAGCGCGGCCTGGGCGTTCTGCTCGACGAGCAGGATGGTGGTGCCCTGGGCCTTGAGTTCGACGATGGTCTCCATGATCTTCTGCATCATGATCGGGGAGAGACCCATGGAGGGTTCGTCGAGCATCAGGAGCTTGGGCTGGCACATCAGGGCCCTGCCCATGGCGAGCATCTGCTGTTCGCCGCCCGAGAGGGTGCCTGCAGCCTGCTTTCGGCGTTCCCCGAGGATGGGGAAGAGCTCGTAGGCGCGCTGGATGTCCTTTTCGATGCCTGCCTTGTCGCTGCGGAGGTAGGCGCCGAGCTGGAGGTTCTCGGTGATCGTCAGCCGGGGGAAGATGTGGCGGCCCTCGGGGGAGTGGGCGAGGCCCAGGGCGACGATCTTGTGGGCGGGGATGCCGGTGAGCGGCTTGCCCTCGAAGAGGATGCGGCCGGCGAGCGGCTTGAGCAGCCCGGAGAGGGTGCGCAGGGTGGTGGTCTTGCCCGCTCCGTTGGTGCCGATCAGGGTGACGACCTGGCCGGCTTCGACGCTGAAGGAGATGCCCTTGACGGCTTCGATCTTGCCGTAGGCGACGCGGAGGTCCTCGACCTCTAGCAGTGCGGTCATCGGGTGTCCTCCTCCTCGGTGGCGGTGGGGGCGGTGGTGTCGGTGGTGGTGACCGCGGTTTTGGTGGCGACGGCTTCGGCGGCTTCTACTTCGGCGAGTTCTTCGGCGCCGGGGGCGCCTTCGAAGGGGGTGCCGAGGTAGGCGGCGACGACGCGTTCGTCGCTCTGGACGACGTCGGAGGTGCCTTCGACGAGTTTTTCGCCCTGGACGAGTACGGCGACGCGGTCGCAGAGGTTGAAGATGAAGCGCATGTCGTGCTCGATGACGAGTACGGCGATGCCCTGGTCGCGGATGGCGAAGATGAGTTCTTCGGTGACGCGGGTTTCCTGCGGGTTCATGCCGGCGGTGGGCTCGTCCAGGAGGAGGAGTCCGGGGTCGCTGGCGAGTGCGCGGGCGATTTCGAGCTTGCGCTGGTCTCCGTAGGGGAGGTTGCGCGCGAGGTGGTCGGCCTTGTCCTGGAGGCCGATGAACTCCAGGAGTTCCATGGCGCGTTCGCGGCTTGCGTTCTCTGCCTTGGTGAAGCCGGGGAGGCGCAGGAGGGCGGACCAGAGGCCTTCTTTGGTCCTGGTGTGGCGTCCGACGAGGACGTTTTCCAGGACGGTCATGTTGGCGAAGAGCCGGATGTTCTGGAAGGTGCGGGCGATGCCTGCCTGGGTGACGAGGTGGGGCTTGGGCGGCAGGACGGTGCCCTTGTAGCTGACCTTGCCCTCGGTGGGGACGTAGAGGCCGGTGAGGCAGTTGAAGAAGGTGGTCTTGCCGGCTCCGTTGGGGCCGATGAGGCCGACGATTTCGCCTGCGTTGACGGTGAGGTCGACGTTGTGGACGGCGGTGAGGCCGCCGAATCGCATGGTGACGCCGTTGGCGTCGAGCACGGGCGTGCCGGTGTTGGTCGTCATGGTGGTCACGCCCCCGCCTTGGCGATGCCGGCGTCGTCGGACTTCCGGGGTTCGGGTACGTCGAGCTGGCCGGTCTCGTGGAATTCGAGTTGTTTCCTGCGGTCGGCGACCAGTCCTTCGGGGCGCAGGCGCATCAGGAGGATGAGTGCGATGCCGAAGAGGAAGAGCTGGTAGTCCTGCATGAACTGGAGTTTGGCCGGGATGAGGTAGAGCAGTGCGGCGCCGACGAGGGGTCCGCTGAGGGTTCCCATGCCGCCGAGGATGACGGCGGCGAGGAGGAACGCGGAGTTCGGGGGTACGGAGCCGGCGAACTGGTACTGCTCGGGTGTCACCGTGTAGTTGACGTGCGACTGTACGGTTCCGGCGAGCCCGGCGAGGGTGGCGCCGAGAGCGAAGGCGAGCAGCTTGAGCCGGAAGGCGTTGATGCCCATGGCGGTGGCTGCGGTCTCGTCCTCGCGGATGGCGACCCAGGCGCGTCCGATGCGGGATTCTCCGGAGCGGCGGAAGACGAGGACGACGACGGCGGTGAAGACGAGCATGAGCAGGTAGTAGTTGGCTGACCTGCCGAGGGTGAAGCCGCCGATGTCGTGCTTGAGTCCGAAGTCGATTCCGAAGAGGTTGAGGTCGGGGATGCTGGGGATGCCCTGGGAGCCGTTGGTGAGGTCGGGGCCGCTGTTGCCGTTGAGGTTGTTCACGGTGAGGCGGAAGATTTCACCGAAGCCGAGCGTGACGATGGCGAGGTAGTCGCCGCGTAGTCGCAGGGTGGGGGCGCCGATGAGGACGCCGAAGATCAGTGAGGCTCCCGCGCCGGTGAGGACGGCGGCCCAGAAGGGGAATTCGACGCCGATGGCCGACATGGTGGAGCCGGAGACCAGGGCGGCGGCGTAGGCGCCGACGCCGAGGAAGGCGACGTATCCGAGGTCGAGGAGGCCGGCGAGGCCGACGACGACGTTCAGTCCGAGTGCCACGGTCGCGAAGATGAGGATGTTGGCGCCGATGAGCGCGTATTCCTCTTTCTGCTGGGTGAAGGGGAAGCAGACGGCTGCGACGAGTGCGGCGGTGAGGGTGATGTTGCGGTGCTTCGTGGTCAGCGCGGTGATGCGGGAGATGAGTCCGGCGCGGTTCAGGGCGGTGAAGGTGAAGCCTGCGGTGATGAGGAAGCCGATGAAGAGTTCGGTGTAGTCGGTGTCGACGCCGTAGGCGAAGACGTAGAGGCCGATGCCGAACGCGACGACGATGATGAGGATTTCGGCCCAGGCGGGGAGTGGCGCGGCGCGGCGGGCGGTGGGGGCGCTGAGGCCGTTGCGGAAGCGTTGCCAGCCGCCGGCGGGCGTGCCGGTGTCGGGGAGGGGCTGGTCGGCGGGGAGCCCGTGTGCGGCGATGACGGCGATGAGTGAGCCGATGCCGCTGACCCAGGCGCCGGGTTCGAGGTTGACGACGCCGCCGAGGTCGTAGGTGATGGCGCCGATGGTGTAGGCGGTGGTGCCGAAGGTGCCGAGTGCGAGGAGGCGGACGGGGCTGTTGGCGCCGGCGGGGGTGAGCCAGCCGAGGCCGCGGATGCCGTATCCGGAGAGGGCGAGGAGCAGGGTGAGCGCGGCACCGATGAGGGTGAGGACCTGGAGGCCGCCGGGGTAGCCGGTGACGGTGAGGTCGCCGGGGAATTGGTCGGTCCAGGTCCAGGCGAGGAAGGTGCCGATGAGGGCGGCTGCTGCGCCTGCGGTGGTGGTGATGCGGGCCGCGGGGGCGGGCATCGGGATCGGGGCGGGGTGCGTGGTGGTGGTGGTGTTGGTGGTCATCCCTATCACGCCCGATCCGCGACGCGTTCGCCGAGCAGGCCCTGGGGGCGGAGCAGCAGGACGATGATGAGGAGGACGAAGGCCCATACGTCCTTCCAGGCGCCGCCGCCGAAGAGTTCCATGCCGGGGACGTCGCTCATGTAGCCGGTGGCGAGTGATTCGGCGATGCCGAGTACGACGCCGCCGAGCATGGCGCCGTAGATGTTGCCGATTCCGCCGAGTACGGCTGCGGTGAAGGCCTTGAGCCCCATGATGAAGCCCATTTTGAAGCCGATCTGGCCGTTCTTGAGCCCGTAGGCGACGGCGGCGACGGCTGCGAACGCGGCACCGATGGCGAAGGCCATGACGATGATGCGGTCGGTGTTGATGCCCATGAGTTTGGCGGTGTCGGGGTCTTGGCTGGTGGCTTGCATGCCGCGGCCGGCGCGGGTCTTGGAGACGAAGAGGCCGAGGGCGATCATGCAGATGGGGGCGCTGATGAGGACGAAGATGTCACCGCGCTGGATGTGGGCGCCGAAGATGTCGAGGGCGTCGCCCTTGAACTGGGGGAAGGAGCGGTCCTTCTTGGCGTCCGGGTACCACTTCCAGATGGCTTGCTGGAGGGCGAGGGAGAGCCCGATGGCGGTGATGAGGGGGGCGAGGCGTGGGGCACCGCGGAGGGGCCGGTAGGCGAAGCGTTCGGCGGCGGTGCTGATGGCGACGGAGCATATGACGCCGCCGATGATCATGAGGGGGATGATCGCGAGGAGGTTGGAGCCGGCCGGCATCCAGAGGTAGACGGTGAGGGCTCCGAAGCCTCCGACCATGAAGATCTCGCCGTGGGCGAAGTTGATGAGCTGGATGATTCCGTAGACCATCGTGTATCCGATCGCGATGAGTCCGTACATCGCGCCGAGGATGAGTCCATTGGCCAGCTGTTGCGGCAGTTCGTGCACCGCAGGGCCTCCGTGGAGTGGTTCGGATATGGCACCGCGCGGGAGCGCTCGTAGCGCGCCCCCGCGGTGGGGGGGTGTTGATCCCGTGGGTGACCGGGGGCGGGTTAAGGGGTGTTGACCGCGCGGAGGTTGGT
>NZ_JBHVWF010000073.1:4556-38724 GCF_042882365.1 Streptomyces sp. NPDC058221
ACATTGGCCCTGTTTTGGGGTATTTGCGGCACCCGCGGGCCCTCGTTGGTGGGTTCGGTTTTGGCCCCGGGGGGGGCCCGTTGGCCGCCCCCCCCCGCGGTCGGGTTGAGTTCAGCCAGTGTGTGACCGGGAGCGGGTTACGGCTTGTAGACCTCGCTGAGCTTGGAGGCCCACTTGCCGCCGTCGACCTGGTAGGCGGTCATCATGGTGTTGGTGGTGTCGCCGAATTCGTCGAAGGAGACGGGGCCGGTGACGCCGTCGAACTTGACCTTGCTCATGGCGTCGAGGACCTTGGCGCGGGCGTCGTCGGGGAGCTTTCCGTCGTTGTCGGCGACGGCGATCTTGACGGCCTCGATGATGGACCAGGTGGCGTCGTAGGTGCCGCCGCCGTAGGCCTCGTAGGCGTCCTTGTATCCGGCCGTCTTGTAGTCCGCGATGAACTTCTTGGCGGAGTCGAGCTCTTCGACGGGCTTGCCGACGGAGGTGGCGATGTCGCCCTGGGCCTTCTTGTTGAGCTTGATGAAGTCGGCGCTGTACATGCCGTCGCCGCCCATGAGGGGGATCTTGACGCTGTCCTTGAGCTGCTGGCTCAGGGGCGCGCCGGCGGGGTATTCACCGCCGTAGTAGACGGCCTTGGCGCCGGACTTCTTGACCTTGGTGACAACGGCGTTGAAGTCGCGGTCGTCGGGGTTGACGTGGTCCGCTCCGGCGATCTTGCCGCCGAGTTTGGTGAAGGTGGCCTTGAAGGAGGCCGCGAGACCGGCGCCGTAGGGCTTCTGGTCGTCGATGAGGTAGACCTGCTTGATCTTCGCGTCGTTGTAGAGGTACTTCGCCGCGAAGGCGCCCTGGATCTGGTCCGTGGTGGCGGTGCGGAAGTAGGTCTTGAAGGGGCGCTTCCTGTCGCCGGTCTTCCAGTTCTCGCCCTGGGTCAGCTCGGTGCCGGTGTTGGCGGGGGAGACCTGGGTGAGGCTGGCGTCGTTGAGCGGCTTCTGCATCGACTGGGAGACACCGGAGTTCAGGGGGCCGACGACGCCGAGGACGGTGTCGTCGTCGATGAACTTCTGGGCGTTCTGCTGGCCGACGGAGGGCTGTGCCTGGTCGTCGAGAGGCTTGACGACGAAGTTGATGCCGGGGACGGTCTTGTCCTTGTTCGCCGTCTTGGCAGCGAGTTCGGCGGAGTTCTTGATGCCGAGACCGAGGGCGGACAGGTCGCCGGTGGTGGGCGCGTCGACGCCGATGGTGACGGTCTGGGTGCCGCCGCTGTCGCTGCTCTTCTTGTCGTCGTCGCGCGACCCGCAGGCGGTGAGTGTCAGTGCTCCTGTGGTGAGCACTGTGGTGAGGATGAGCAAAGAACGGTGTCGCACGAAAGGTCCTTTCCCTGGCGCGGCCTCCTCTGCTTGAGGTGCCGTGTCGTTCGCCGGGCCGTACTGGTTGGTACAGGGCCGTGCTGCAGACGCGCCCGGCGGCGCGGTGACTGGCGGTGACTCTAAGGGCAGGGGCGGGGGTCGGGGATGGGTGAGCCGCATGATGTGACTGTCTTGTTATGCCTTTGAGGAAGGCTTGAGGTGGCTGTGCTGACATGTACGGCTTTTTACTGGAGCGTGAAGTGACCGCATTCTGAGAACGCGCAGCTCTGCTAAGGGGCTTGAAGCGATCTTGCTGCTGTCGCTTCGTGGCGATGCGGGAGGGTCTGCGGGGGCGTGACGAGGTGCCCGGCGTCTGCGGGGCCGGGTTCGTCGGGGTGCGTCGGGGCGGGGGCACATTGCGCGGATGTTACGCAGTGTTACATCGGAGGCGATGTGATCGACGCGGGGTGGCGGGTCCGCAGGCGGGTGTGGCAGCTGAGTGGGCCACAGAACCGGGTTTTCGGTCAAGGGTGTTGGTCGGTGCGGATGTGCAAGTTCGGTGAATTCGGATGTGGTTGTGGGCGAAACGGAGCTGCCCGGCCGGATTCGGGGTCCGGCCGGGCAGGGGTGGGGCTGGGTGCTGCTGTGGTGTCAGGAGGCGTCGTTCCTGGGTGTGTCGCGGAGGAGGCAGGTGAGGCGAGCGGTGCAGACGCGCTTGTCCTGTTCGTCGGTGATGACGATTTCGTAGGTGGCGGTGGTGCGGCCGCGGTGGACGGGGGTGGCGACGCCGGTGACGAGGCCGCTTCGTGCCCCTCGGTGGTGGGTGCAGTTCAGGTCGACGCCGACGGCGAGTTTGGTGGCGCCGCCGTGGAGCATGGAGCCGACGGAGCCGAGGGTCTCGGCGAGGACGGCGGAGGCGCCGCCGTGCAGGAGTCCGTAGGGCTGGGTGTTGCCTTCGACGGGCATGGTGCCGACGACGCGGTCGGCGGAGGCTTCGGTGATCCGGACGCCCATGCGTTCGCCGAGGTGGCCGGCGGAGAAGAGGGCGGGGAGGTCGACGCCGAGGGCGGCGTACTCGTCGATGATCTCCTGGGGGAACTTGGGTGGGGTGTGCTCGCCCATGGGGTCCGGCTCCGTCTCTGTGCGGTGGTGCGCTGCTGCGTGTGGTGTCCGTTGTTCTTATCAGACGGCTGAGCGGACGCTTAGTGTGCCTGTGTGGTGGGGGCGGGTCCGGGGTGTCAGCGGACGTTCTCGAAGCGGATCACCACGGATTTGCTGGCGGGGGTGTTGCTGGTGTCGGCGGTGGAGCCGAGGGGGACCAGGACGTTGGTCTCGGGGTAGTACGCGGCGGCGCAGCCGCGGGCGGTGGGGTAGTGGACGACGCGGAAGCCGGGGGCGCGGCGTTCCACTCCGTCCTTCCATTCGCTGACGAGGTCGGTGTAGGTGCCGTCGGCGAGGCCGAGGGCGGTGGCGTCGTCGGGGTTGACGAGAACGACGCGGCGGCCTCCCTTGATGCCGCGGTAGCGGTCGTCGAGGCCGTAGATGGTGGTGTTGTACTGGTCGTGGGAGCGCAGGGTCTGCAGCAGGAGGCGGCCTTCGGGGAGTTCGGGGAACTCGACGGGTGCGGCGGTGAAGTTGGCTTTGCCGGTGGCGGTGGGGAAGCGGCGGGAGTCGCGGGGGGCGTGCGGGAGGGCGAATCCGCCGGGGTGGGCGACGCGTGCGTTGAAGTTGTCGAAGCCGGGGACGACGCGGGAGATACGGTCGCGGATCGTTCCGTAGTCCTTCTCGAACTCTTCCCAGGGGGTGGTGGACGCGGGTCCGAGGACGGCGCGGGCGAGGCGGGCGACGATGGCGGGTTCGGAGAGCAGGTGGGGGCTTGCGGGGGTGAGGTTGCCGCGGGAGGCGTGCACCATGCTCATGGAGTCCTCGACGGTGACGAACTGTTTGCCGCCGGCCTGGACGTCCTTGTCGGTGCGGCCCAGGGTGGGCAGGATGAGCGCGCGGGTGCCGGTGACGGCGTGGGAGCGGTTGACCTTGGTGGAGACGTGCACGGTGAGGCGGGCGCCCCGCATGGCGGCCTCGGTGACGTCGGTGTCGGGGGTCGCGGCGACGAAGTTGCCGCCCATGGCGAAGAAGACCTTGGCGTCGCCGTCGCGCAGGGCCTGGATGGAGCGGACCACGTCGTAGCCGTGGTGGCGGGGTGAGGTGATCGAGAATTCCTTGTCGAGCGCGTCCAGGAACGCCGGTGCGGGGCGTTCGAAGATGCCCATGGTGCGGTCGCCCTGGACGTTGGAGTGGCCGCGGACGGGGCAGACGCCCGCGCCGGGCCGGCCGATATTGCCACGCAGCAGGAGGAAGTTGACGACTTCGCGGATGGTCGGCACGGAGTGTTTGTGCTGGGTGAGGCCCATGGCCCAGCACACGATGGTGCGTTTCGATGCGAGGACCATGGCGAGGGCTTCTTCGATGGCTGCGCGGTCCAGGCCGGTGGCGGCGAGGGTGCGTTCCCAGTCGGCTTCGGCCGCGGCGGTGGCGAACTCCTCGTAGCCGTGGGTGTGTTCGGCGACGAAGGTTTCGTCGACCGCGCCCTCGGTCTGGAGGATCAGTTTGTTGAGGAGCCGGAAGAGGGCCTGGTCGCCGCCGATGCGGATCTGGAGGAAGAGGTCGTTGAGGGCGGCGCCCTTGACCATGCCGAGGGGGCTCTGCGGGTTCTTGAACCGTTCGAGTCCGGCTTCGGGCAGCGGGTTCACCGAGATGATCTTCGCGCCGGCGGACTTGGCCTTCTCCAGGGCGGAGAGCATCCGGGGGTGGTTGGTGCCGGGGTTCTGTCCGGCGACGATGATCAGGTCCGCGTGGTGCAGGTCCTCCAGGGAGACGGAGCCCTTGCCGACGCCGATGGTCTCCGTGAGCGCGGAGCCGGAGGACTCGTGGCACATGTTGGAGCAGTCGGGGAGGTTGTTGGTGCCGAATTCGCGGGCGAACAGCTGGAGCAGGAACGCGGCCTCGTTGCTGGTGCGGCCGGAGGTGTAGAAGAGGGCTTCGTCGGGGGAGTCGAGGGCGGTGAGCTCCTCGGCGATGATGGCGAACGCGCGCTCCCAGGTCACGGCCTCGTACCGGTCGGCGCCTTCGGGCAGGTACACGGGTTGTGTGATGCGCCCTTGCTGGCCGAGCCAGTAGCCGCTGCGGGTGGCGAGGTCGGCGACCGGGTGGGCGGCGAAGAAGTCCGGGGTGACGCGGCGCAGCGTCGCCTCCTCGGCCACGGCCTTGGCGCCGTTCTCGCAGAATTCCGCGGTGTGCCGTTTGTCGCCCTCGGGCCAGGCGCAGCCGGGGCAGTCGAAGCCGTTCTTCTGGTTGACCTTGAGGAGGGTCTGCGCGGTGCGGCGCACCCCCATCTGCTGTTGGGCGATGCGCAGGCTGTGGGCGACGGCCGGCAGTCCTGCGGCGGCGTGTTTGGCCGGTTCGACCTGCGGTGCGTCCTGGACCGGGTCGCCTGCGGGCGGCTTGGTGGCCATCGTCTTCCCCTTTGGGCCGGCTGCGGACCGGGCGGGGTCCGCTGTGCGTGTTTCCTTGTCCTCGATCCTGGCACGCGGTGCGGGAGGACGGCCCGGCGAGCGGGTGCCGGGCCGTCGCCGGTCCGGATTGTCAGTGGTACATGGCAGGATCGGGGTGTGGCTGAGACGGCATCGAACAAGACGGCAGACAACCGACCGCGCCTGCTCCTGATGGACGGGCACTCCCTGGCGTACCGGGCGTTCTTTGCGCTGCCTGCGGAGAATTTCACGACCGGGGCGGGCCAGCCGACGAACGCGGTGTACGGTTTCGCGTCGATGCTGGCGAACACGTTGCGTGACGAGGCGCCGACGCACTTCGCGGTGGCGTTCGACGTGTCCCGCAAGACGTGGCGCTCGGAGGAGTTTCCCGAGTACAAGGCGAACCGGTCGAAGACCCCGGACGAGTTCAAGGGGCAGGTCGAGCTGATCGGGGAGCTGCTCGACGCGATGCACGCCGACCGTTTCGCGGTCGACGGTTTCGAGGCGGACGATGTGATCGCGACGCTGGCCACCCAGGCCGAGGCGGCGGGTTTCGAGGTGCTGATCGTCACCGGTGACCGGGATTCGTTCCAGCTGATCACGGACAACGTCACCGTGCTGTACCCGACCAAGGGCGTCTCGGAGCTGACGCGGTTCACTCCGGCGAAGGTCGAGGAGAAGTACGGGCTCACCCCGCAGCAGTACCCGGACTTCGCGGCGCTGCGCGGTGACCCCTCGGACAACCTTCCGGGCATTCCCGGGGTCGGGGAGAAGACGGCCGCGAAGTGGATCAACCAGTTCGGTTCGTTCGACGATCTGGTGGCGCGGGCCGAGGAGGTCAAGGGCAAGGCCGGGCAGAACTTCCGCGACCATCTGGACGCGGTGCGGCTGAACCGCCGGCTGACCGAGATGGTCCGGGACGTGGCGCTGCCGAAGACCCCCGGTGATCTGGAGCGCGCCCCCTACGACCGCACCGCGGTGACGGGGGTGCTGGATGTGCTGGAGATCCGCAATCCGAGCCTGCGTGAGCGGCTGCTGGCGGTGGATCCCGGCAAGACCGAGGACGAGGCCCCGGCACCGGCCGCGGGTATCGAGCTGGACGGTGCGGTGCTGGGTGCGGGCGAGGTCGCTCCGTGGCTGGCCGAGCACGGCGGGCAGCCGCTGGGTGTCGCGACGGTCGACACCTGGGCGCTCGGCAGCGGCACGGTCACCGAGATCGCGCTCGCCGCGGCGGACGGGGCCGCCGCCTGGCTCGACCCCACCCAGCTCGACGAGGCCGACGAGCAGGCGTTCGCGGCCTGGGTCGCGGATGCCGGCCGGCCGAAGGTCATGCACAACGCGAAGAGTGCGATGCGGGTCTTCCCGGAGCACGGCTGGCGGATCGAGGGTGTCTCGATGGACACCGCGCTCGCCGCCTACCTGGTCAAGCCCGGCCGGCGTTCCTTCGCGCTGGACGCGCTCGCGGTGGAGTACCTGGGGCGGGAGCTGGCCCCGGCGGCCGCTTCGGACGGGCAGCTGGCGTTCGGCGCGGACGACCGGGCGGAGGCCGACGCGCTGATGGCGCAGGCCCGCGCGGTCCTGGACCTGGGGGACGCGTTCACGACGCGGCTGGGGGAGGTCGGTGCGGCGGATCTGCTGCACGACATGGAGCTGCCGACGTCCATCCTGCTGGCCCGTCTGGAGCGGCACGGCATCGCGGCCGACCGGGCCCATCTGGAGGGCATGGAGCAGCAGTTCGCGGGCGCCGTGCAGCAGGCGGTCAAGGAGGCGCACGCCGCGGTGGGCCGGGAGTTCAACCTCGGTTCGCCCAAGCAGCTCCAGGAGGTCCTCTTCGGCGAGCTGGGCCTGCCGAAGACGAAGAAGACCAAGACCGGATTCACCACGGATGCTGACGCCCTGGCGTGGCTGGCGGCGCAGACGGAGCACGAGCTGCCCGTCATCATGCTGCGCCACCGCGAGCAGGCCAAGCTCCGGGTGACGGTCGAGGGCCTGGTCAAGACGATCGGGGCGGACGGCCGTATCCACACCACGTTCAACCAGACGGTGGCGGCGACCGGCCGGCTCTCCTCCACCGACCCCAACCTGCAGAACATCCCCGTCCGGACGGACGAGGGCCGGGCGATCCGCCGTGGCTTCGTCGTCGGCGAGGGCTTCGAGACGCTGATGACGGCGGACTACAGCCAGATCGAACTGCGGGTGATGGCCCACCTCTCCGAGGACGCGGGCCTGATCGAGGCGTTCACCTCCGGCGAGGACCTGCACACCACGGTCGCCTCCCAGGTCTTCGGCGTCGAGAAGACGGCCGTCGACCCGGAGATGCGACGCAAGATCAAGGCCATGAGCTACGGGCTGGCCTACGGGCTGTCCGCGTTCGGCCTCTCCCAGCAGCTGAACATCGAGGCGGGTGAGGCCCGCGGTCTGATGGACACCTACTTCGAGCGGTTCGGCGGAGTCCGTGACTATCTGCACCGGGTGGTGGAGGAGGCCCGCGCCACCGGTTACACGGAGACGGTCTTCGGCCGCCGCCGCTACCTGCCGGACCTGAACAGCGACAACCGCCAGCGCCGGGAGACGGCCGAGCGGATGGCGCTCAACGCACCGATCCAGGGCACGGCGGCGGACATCGTCAAGGTCGCGATGCTCCACGTCGACCGGGCGCTCACCGAGGCGAAGCTGACATCCCGGATGCTCCTCCAGGTGCATGACGAAATCGTGCTGGAGATCGCCGCGGGTGAGCGCGAGCAGGTGGAGAAGATCCTGCGCCACGAGATGTCGACGGCGGTGCAGCTTCGGGCCCCGCTGGACGTGTCGGTCGGCGTCGGAGGGGACTGGGAGTCCGCCGCCCACTGACCCGGACGGATCGGGATGTCTCGCCGGTCAGGGCCGGGCCCGCGGTGGGACACCTCCAGGGCGCGATGCGCTCAGTCGCCGGACGGGCCGGTGTTCCGGGCCCGTTCGGCGGCGGGAAGCGGCGGGGCGCCGGTACCCCGGGTTCGCAGCCGCATCCACCCGCCGTACAGCACCAGCCCCACCGCCAGTCCGGCTCCCGCGCCGAAGCAGGCGGTCGGGATGATGTCGAGCGGTGTGTCGATGTGCCCGAAGTAGGCGTACCAGCGCGCGCACCGGTGGACGGTGCCCAGCAGCACGCACAGGCCGATGAGGCCGAGCGCGTACCACCGCGTCCGGCGGTCCAGTACCGGTACGGCGGCCGGTGCCGGCCGCCGTCCGGTGTGCCTCAGCGCGGACACGGTGAACCAGGCGAGCACCGTCAGCGCCAGCGCGGACGTGCCGTACTGCACGAGCTGGAACACCGGGTACCCGCCGGCGTTCCGGCCGAGCACCGGCACCAGCCGGACTCCCCACCGGCCGTGGTGGGTGAACGCGTCCCAGACGACATGGCTACCGGCCCCGATGACCGCCGACGCGACGAACCACGCACCGTCCCGGACACCCAACGGCCCCTGCCCGGGTGTCCGGCGGGCTCCGCTGACCAGGGCGTGCACCCGTCCCTGGGGGCGGCGCGGCAGCAGCGCGACCAGCGGTTCGCGCAGCAGCAGCCACAGCGCGACCGTCGCCGCGGTGATGAGTACGTCCACCGTGAACACACCCCACCACGCGTGAGTGACCTGCCCGAACTCCATGGCGCCCGGAACGGCGGTGTCCGCGTAGTACGTGAGGTCGGGGGCGAACGAACCGGCGACCAGGGCGGAGGCGACGAGCGGCCCGCGCCCCGTTCCGTCGCGGTGGAGCCCCGGCAGGACGGCTGCGGCATGGCTGAGGGTGAACGGCATGGTGGAAGTATGTGTGAGCGGCCGTCCCCGCCGGGGGCGTGTTCTGCCGCCGCCCGAGGGCGGGCCGGCCAACTTGGTGATGAGGCAGGCGGGGCGGAGCCGGGCGGGGCAACTGCGCCGGTGGTGGGCGCGGTCCCGCTCAGTTCTGCACGGTCCACTGATACACCTCCCGGTTCTGCCAGGTAAGGGGCGGGGCACACGGGGTGGGCGGGGCCCTACAGCAGGGCGCCACCGGACACTTCGAGGCGCTGGGCGGTGACCCAGCGCAGGTCATCGGAGACGAGCGCGGCGATGGCGTCGCCGATCTCCTGCGGTTCGCCGACGCGGCCGAGCGCGGTCTGCGCGCCCAGGCCCTCGCGCATCTGCGCGTCGTCCCGCATGGCGCCGCCGTTGAAGTCGGTGGCGGTCGGCCCGGGCGCGATGGCGTTGACGCGGATCTTGCGCGCCCCCAACTCCACGGCCACCGTCCGGCTGAGGACCTCGACCGCCGCCTTGGAGGCCGAGTACACCGAGGTGCCGGCACTGGTGTGGCGGCTGAGGGAGGAGGAGACGTTGATGATCCGCCCCCCGTCGGCCAGCACGGGCGCAAGCGCCTGGATCAGGAAGAACGTGCCGCGCACATTGGTGTCCATCACCGCGTCGTAGTCGTCGAACGTGACCGCTTCCAGCGGTCCGAACAGCCCGATCCCGGCATTGTTGACCAGGACGTCCAGCCGGGTCGCGTCCCAGCGCTCCAGCTGCGCGGCCAGGTGGGAGACGAAGGCGGGAAAGGAGGCCACGTCCCTGATGTCCAGCCGCAGTGCGGCGGCCACGGCGCCGGTTTCCTGAACGCTCTCGACCGTCTCCTCGGCCTCCTGCGCGTCGCCGCGGTGGGTGACGATGACGCGCAGCCCGTGCCGGGCCAGCGACTGGGCCGTGGCCCGGCCCAGCCCACGATTGCCGCCGGTCACCAATGCGATCTTGCCTGACTCCATGAGTGCTTCTCCCTGCGGGAACGGAAGGACGCCGGCGGGGAGTGCTCCCGTCGACCGGAGGCGAGTCGTGCGACTCGCCTCCTCGTCCACGTAAACATCCGCACAGTGGCGAGTCAAGTGACTCGCCTCGTGATGGGTCATACTGGGCCCCATGACCGCAGGACTCTCCGCGCACCATCAACGACTCGCTCAGCGCAAGCGCGAGGCGATCACCGCAGCGGCCACGAAGCTGTTCCTGGAACGGGGCTATGACGGGACCTCGCTGGCGAAGATCGCACAGGAAGCAGTCGTCTCGAAGTCCACGCTGTTCAAGCAGTTCCCCACCAAGGCGGCGCTCTTCGAAGCCATCGTCACCGAGTACTGGAAGGGCGGGCCGGACCCGGCGGCGCCCGCGACGCACCCCGGTGACCTGTGCGCCGGCCTGAGCGCGATCGGCCGCCAGTACGCCGACCTGATCGGCCGGCCCGCGATGGCGGCCCTCTTCCGCATCGTCATCGCCGAACTGCCGCGCTTCCCGGAACTGGGACGGGCTCAGTTCGAGCTGGGCAAGCTGCCCTACTTCATCTCCGTCCAGCACTATCTGGAGGCCGAGCACGCCGCGGGCACCGCGGTGGTACCCGACGCGGAGAGCGCCACCAACCAGTTCCTCGGAATGATCGCCAACTACGTCCTGTGGCCGCGGATGCTGCTCGCCGACTGGAGCCCCGCGCCTGCCGACGTCGGTCACGCCGTCGACGAGGCGGTCACGACGATGCTCGCCCGCTACGGCCGCGGCGCCGGCGACCCGCAGCACTCCTGAGGGCTCCGGCGCCGCCGGGGTGCGGACGACGGACGACGCCCGGACGCCCGCACCCGGCCCCCCGGAACGCTGCGAGAGGCTGCCGGGAAGTGCCGCGGCGGCCTGCAGGCGTCCTCCACGGCGACGGGGGACCGTACTTGCCCACTGGACAACCTGTGATCGCCGAACGTGAGAAACCGGTAAGAAGCGGTCCGGTCGCTGTGTTCGGGCGGCACAAGTTGCCGTAGGGTCGCCTGAGTCCAGGCGCAGGGGAGCGCGGACAGCCGACGAGGGGGAGGGCCCACACGTTATGGCAGCGCAATTCGGTCGCCGACTGCGCAGAGGGGCGACCACGACTGCTGTGGCCGCCGCCGCTGTCGCGGCACTTTCCGCCTCACAGGCCCCCGGTTCTCCGCTGACGGCGGCCGACGGTGACCAGCCGGCCGCGGGTTCGACGCCTTCGGACTCGTCGGACAGTAACGCGGCCTCCGGCAACTCGCCCTACTTCACGGACCTGCCGCCGCTCAACACGCCGAACAAGCCCGGCACTTCAGTCGATCTGCCGGTGACAGGCAGCGCGGAATCCGGCATACCGGCCTCGATCCTGGCGGCGTACAAGAAGACGCAGCAGACCGTCGCGGGCACCGACGCCGCCTGTCGGCTGCCGTGGCAGCTCCTCGCCGGGATCGGCAAGGTCGAGTCAGGCCAGGCCCGCGGCGGCCGTGTCGACGCGCAGGGCACCACGCTCTCCCCGATCCTCGGCCCGGCCCTCAACGGCCAGGGCTTCGCCCTGATCAAGGACACCGACAACGGTGCCTACGACGGGGATTCGACGCACGACCGCGCGGTCGGCCCGATGCAGTTCATCCCGTCGACCTGGGAGACCTGGGGCCAGGACGGCAACGGTGACGGCCGCAAGGACCCCAACAACATCTACGACGCGGCGCTTGCCGCCGGCCGCTACCTCTGCGCCGGGTCCCGCGATCTGTCGGTCGCCGCCGACCTGGACCGTGCGGTCCTCAGCTACAACCACTCGGACGAGTATCTGCGTACCGTCCGCTCCTGGTTCGAGTACTACAAGCGCGGCACCCACGAGGTCCCGGACGGCACCGGTGTCCTCCCGGCCGACCTCGGAAGCGGCACGGACCGGGACCGCACCGGCTCCACGACGTCACCGTCGCCGTCCACGTCGACCTCGCCCTCGCCTTCGACCTCGCCGTCCCCGCACGGTTCGACGACCCCGAAGCCGCCGTCGAAGCCGAGCCCCACGCCGACGGACCCGGACGCATCGGGCGGCAAGCCCTCGTCCCCGCCGCCGGTCGCCGAGCCCGCTCCGTCGAAGGTCCTCGCGGGGCTGCGGAACGCGGGCACCGGCCCGCTGACCGCCACGGCCGGCGAGGAGTTCGGCGAGCGGATCAAGGTCCGGGCCAGGAACGGTGTCGGCGGCCCGCTCGCCAAGGTGTCCGTGACCTTCACCGTCACCGGTGACACGGACGCCGCGTTCGACAGCGGCCTGCGCACCGTCACCCTCACCACCGGGGCCGACGGCACGGCCACCGCGCCGGTGCTCAAGGCGGGCGAGAAGACCGGCGGGTTCACCGTCCGCGCGACGGCCACCGGCACCTCGCTGCCCCCCGTCGACTACAAGGCGACGGTCACCGCCCGGCAGGCCGACGAGATCGCCAGGACCGGCACCGAGAAGCTCACCGCCGCGCCCGGCGCCGTCTTCGGCAAGGTCGAGGTCAAGGCCACGTACAAGGACGCCGTCGCCCACGGCGTCGCCGTCACCGCCACGATGATCACCGACGGGCTGAAGCCGGTCGAGAACGACAAGGGCCCGTACTTCGAGGACAAGGACGGCAAGCCGGTCCGCACCCTCACGGACCTGAGCACCGACGACGACGGCAAGCTCGTCCTGCCGAAGATCCACGCCGACGACACCGCCGGCACGTACAAGCTGCGCCTCACCACCGAGGGCGGTGCCACCGTCGTCATCGAGCTCGCGGTCGAGGCCGCCGCCTGATCGCGCGGCCATCAGGAAACAGCCCCTTCGCCGGAACCCGGCGGCGGGGCTGTTCCCCTTGCGGGGCGGACCGGTGAGAGGTCAGTCGCCGAGCAGGCCGGCCGAGACCGCCCAGAGGCGTTCGGCGGTGGCAGGATCGAGCGCCCATTCCTTGACACCGTGCGGGTGCTGGGCGAGTTCGGCGTCGTCCGGCACGGTGCGGGCCTCCTGCCCGTCGTCGAGGTAGCGGCCTCCAAAGCGGGCGAACTGAGGGGCGACGGCCGCGACGACGGTCGTGGCGGCACCCTGCCCGACCGTCTTGTACGTGAAGACCCCGGCGGCCTCGGCCGCGTCGAGGGATGCCCTCTGCCGTGCGGTGAAGTTCCGCTGCAGCCCGGTCGCGACGCCGCCCGGGTTCACGGCATTGGCCAGGATGCCGTCGGACACCCATCGGCGGCTCGCCTCGACGGCGAAGAGGGAGTTCGCCGTCTTCGACTGGGCGTAGGCGATCTGGGGGTCGTACGCGCGGCGCTCGAAGTGGAGGTCGTCGAAGTCGATGCCGGAACGCATGTGTGCCGTCGAACTGACCGAGACGATCCGCGCTCCGTCACGGTCCGAGGCTCCCAGCGCCAGGGCGTCGTGCAGTCCGGTGGCGAGGGTGAAATGACCGAGATGGTTGGTCGCGAACTGCAACTCCCAGCCCTCGGGGGTTCGTTCGAGGCCGGCGGTGACGACACCCGCGTTGTTGACCAGAAGATGGAGCGGGCCGGTCCACGTGTCGGTGAAGCGCGTGACAGTGGCCTGGTCGGCCAGGTCGAGCCGGACCACTCGGGGCCGGATCCCTCCGGTCGAACCCTCGATCGCCGTGGCGACCGTGTCACCGGCGTCGGTGTTGCGCACGGCGAGTGTCACCTCCGCTCCGGCAGCGGTCAGTGCGCGAGCGGTCTCGGCGCCGATCCCGGAGGAACCGCCCGTCACGATCGCGCGGACCCCGGTGAGATCGATGCCCCGCAGCACGTCGTCCGCTGTGCTGGACGCGTCGAAGGGGGTGGTGACCGGTTCGCGAGTAGCCATGACGGCGACTATACGTACTGAACTCTATTTGTATAGTGCGTCGCCCGCTCGTATGCTCCTCCCATGAGCAGTCCCGAGACCGGTCACCAGCCGTCGACCGTCGCCGATACCGGCCGGCGGGCCCTGGTCCTGGAATCCGCCCTGGTCACATTCGCGCGGTTCGGCTACCGCAGGACGTCGATGGAGGAGGTGGCGCGGGCGGCGCACATCTCCCGCCCCGGGCTCTACTTCCTCTTCTCCTCCAAGGGGACTCTGTTCCGTGCCGCGGTCACCCAGGCCCTCGAGCGCGACATCGCGGCCGTCGAACGCGTCCTGGCCGACACCGGGCGCCCCCTCGCGGAGCGGCTCGTCGAGGCCTTCGACCAGTGGGCGGGCCGCTACATCGGCCCGCTGACCCGCGATGTCACGGGGGTCATCGAGGACAACCCCGGCCTTCTCGGCGAGATCGTCCAGGCCGCGCCGCGGCGCTTCGAGGAACTGGTCACCCGGGCGATCACCGCCGAGTCGGCAGGAGAGGCGGCCCGGCCCCTCGCGCAGACGTTGATCAGCACGTCGATCGGCCTCAAGCACCAGGCCGAGTCCCGGGATTTCTACCGCGAACGGCTGGCGGCCGCCGTCGGTCTCCTGCTGCGCTGAGGCCGCCCGCGGTCCTCCGGAGCGCATGGAACCCGCTGTCACAGGAGGGGCGGCCGGAAATCTCCTGCCCTCCGGCCGGAGAGAGCATCGACCGGAGGGCACTTCAGGTGTTCTCATCTCGCGCCCCGGTTGCTACGGTGCCCCAGCCCTGACGCCCCATCAGTTCTGTGCCCCGGGAGGCCGAGCATGCGCGCCCTAGTCGCCGCCGCCATCGGACTGGCCGCAGCCCTCGCCCTCGTGCTCACCATCAGCGCGGTGGGCGCACCACCCGGCGAGACCTCGCCCAAACCCCTGCTGACCACCGTCCCGGGCCCCAAGAACTAGCCGTCCGCACCACGGAATGCAGAGGGAGGACACCCATGCGCCGCCGAGCCAGCCTCGTACTCCTGGCCTTCGCCGTCTTCTTCGCCGCGCTGTCACCGCTGCTGCGCTGGTACGCCTTCCCGCGGCTGGCGAAGATCCCGCCGAGCCAGTACCAGGAGACGGTGCTGGAGGCGAAGCCCGCGACCCTCCTCGACTACAGCACCCTCACGGCCAAGAAGGTCGACAAGCTCACCATCGTGCAGACCCTCAAGGGCAACGTGGAGGAGTCCGAGAAGATCGAGCGCAGCGCCGGCCGCGACGTCGTCGTGTGGGACGCCCTCTCCTATGTGCAGGGCCCCGACGGCAAGATGGTCTCCAAGATCCCCGAGCGCTACATCTTCGACGCACACAGCCAGGACCCGGTCCACGCCACCGGTGAAATGGTCGACGGCGACCCGGTGAACCGCGAGGGCATCGAGTTCAAATGGCCCTTCCTCACCGAGAAGCGCGACTACGAGTACTTCGACGCCCAGACCCGCACCAGTTCGCCCATCCACTACAAGGGCACCCAGAACTTCCGGGGCATGGAGGTCTACTACTTCGAGCAGACCATCCCGTGGACCAAGGTCCCCATGCCGAAGACCATGCCGATCAAGGGCATCACGCCGGAGCAGATCGCCAAGACCGGCATGACCCGCTGGTACACCACCAAGCGGATGTTCTGGGTCGACCCGGTCACCGGTGCGCCGGTCAACGGCGAGGAGGTCCACAAGGAGGAGATGCGGAACGCGAAGGCGATGGGCATGCCCAAGGACACCGTCACCGTGTTCGCCGGGGACGTGAAGATGCGCGAGGACTACATCGCCTCGATCGTCGACCTGGTCAAGTCCCAGCGCGTGCTCGTCCTGCTGCTCACCTCATACCTGCCCTGGGGCTTCCTCGCCCTCGGTGCCGCGCTCCTGGCCCTCGCGCTGTGGCTGGAGGCCCGCTCCAGGCGGCCGGGCACCCCGAGGCCGGAACCCGCACCGGAGCCGGTCCCGGACCCGGAACCTACTCCCGCCTGAGCCGGGCCTTCGTGAACCGGGTCGCCTCCATCGTCGTCGGGTCCTCCGGCCACGGGTGCTTCGGATAGCGGCCGCGCAGCTCCGCACGCACCGCCTTGTAGCCCTCCTGCCAGAACGACGCCAGATCCGCCGTCACCGCCGCCGGGCGGCCGGCGGGGGAGAGCAGATGGACCAGGACGGGCACCCCGGCCACCCGCGGGGTCTCCTGGAGACCGAACAGCTCCTGGAGCTTCACCGCGAGCACCGGCTGCGCCCCGCCGTACTCCACCCTGATCCGCGAACCGCTCGGCACCTCGATCCGCTCCGGAGCCAGCTCGTCCAGCCGAGCCGCCTCACCGGTCGCCCACGGCAGCAGCCGGCGCAGTGCCTGCCCGGCATCGATCCCGGCGAGCGCGGAGCGGCGCCGGGCCCGCGACAGCTCGGGCTCCAGCCACTCCTCGGTACGGCTCAGCAGCGCCTCGTCCGACACATCGGGCCAGGGTGCACCCAGCTCGCGGTGCAGGAAGGCCAGCCGCTCCCGCAGCTGCCCGGCGTCCCGGGTCCAGCGCAGCAGGCCGAGCCCCTCCCGGCGCAGCCCCTCCACCAGGGCCTCGCGGACCAGGGCGGGATCCGGCTGCTTCAGAGGGCGCTCCGACAGCTCGACGGCGCCGAGGCGTTCGACCCGGCGGGCCACCACGTCCCGGCCGTCCCAGCGGACCTCCTCGCCCGCGAACCGCAGATGCCCGGCGGCCAGCCGCGCCGTGTCCTCGTCGATCACCGCGGCGAGCCGGACCCGCGCCGACGCCGCCAGCGCCGGACGGTCCGCGACCGCGACCGCGAGCCATGCCGCACTGCGCAGCCGTGAGCCGTCCCGGAGCTCGGCGCCCGTGCCGGACGCCATCAGGAACGCCCCCTCGCCCCGGGCCCGCGCCACCCGCTCCGGAAAGGCCAGCGCGGCCACCAGCCCGACCGCGGCGTCATCCGGACCGGAACCGCCGCCACCGGCACCCTTGGACGAGGAGGACAGCCGCCGCACCTCCTGGCGCCAGCGGGCCGCATAGGAGTCCTTGCCCTGGCGCGCGGTGCGCAATGCGGCGGCCAGATCGTCCCCGTACTCCCGGGGCGGTTCCTCACTGAGCAGTGCCACCACCTCCGCGGCCCGGCGCCCGCCGACCGAGGCCGCCCCGTCCAGCAGCGCCCTCGCCAGCCGTGGATGCAGCCCCAGCCGGGACATCCGTACGCCCCGCTCGGTCACCCGCCCGTCCGCGCCCACCGCGCCGACCGCCGTCAGCACCTCGCGGGCGGCGGCCATCGCACCGGCCGCAGGGGCGTCGAGCAGCGCGAGACCGGTGGCCTCCGGATCGCCCCAGCAGGCCGCCTGGAGTGCGAACGCCGCCAGGTCGGCCACCTTGATCTCGGGGGAGGGGAACCGGGCGAGCCGCCCGTCCTCCGCCTGCTCCCAGCAGCGGTAGACCGCCCCGGGAGCCTCCCGGCCGGCCCGGCCCGCCCGCTGGCGGCCCGCCGCCTGCGAGGCCCGTACCGTCGTCAGCGCGCTCAGCCCGCGGGCGTGATCGGTGCGCGGCTCCCTGGCCAGCCCGGAGTCGACGACGGTCCGCACCCCCGGCACGGTCAGCGACGACTCCGCCACCGAGGTCGCCAGCACCACCCGGCGCCCCTCGGACGAACCGGCCAGTACCGCGTCCTGCACCGCAGCCGGGGCCCGGCCGTGCACCTGGAGCACCTCGGCCGCCACCCCGGACAGCTGCCCCGCCACCCGGCCGATCTCGCCGACGCCGGGCAGGAAACACAGCACGTCGCCGTCCCGCTCGGCCAGCGCCCGCCGCACCACCGAGGCGACATGGGCCAGCAGCGCCGGATCGACCCGCATCCCGTGCGGCGGCCGCACCGGCCGCGGCGGCGGCGCCCACACCACCTCCACCGGGTATGACACCCCCTGGGCCTCGACCACCGGTGCGTCGCCGAGCAGCCGTGCCCAGCCCTGTGCGTCCGTCGTCGCCGACGCGGCGACCAGCCGCAGATCGGGCCGGATCGCGGCGCGTACGTCGAGGAGGAACGCGGCCACCGTGTCCGCGTCCAGATGGCGTTCATGGCACTCGTCGATGATCACCACATCGATGCCGGCGAGCTCCTGGTCGCGCTGGAGCCGCTGGAGCAGCACCCCGGTGGTGACCACCTCCACCACGGTGTCAGGACCCACCACCCGCTCCCCGCGCACGGTGAACCCGACGCGCTCGCCGGTCCGCTCGCCCAGCAGCCAGGCCATCCGCCGGGCCGCCGCACGGGCCGCGATCCGCCGGGGCTCGGCGACCACGACCCGGCGCGGCGGTCCGTCGCCGGTCAGCCCGGCCAGGACGAGGGGGACGAGGGTGGTCTTGCCGGTGCCGGGCGGCGCGCACAGCACCGCGACACCACGGTCGTCGAGGGCCTGCCGCAGTGCGGGCACGGCGGTGCGGACGGGCAGCAGGTCCAGGGCGTCGGTGCGGATCACGGCCCCAGTCTCGTACGGTCCGCCGCCGCGCCCCGCACCGGCCGGTGCCTCAGTCGCGCTCGCAGACGAAGATGGCGGTTCCGGGGATCAGATTGCCGCGCAGCGGCGACCAGCCGCCCCACTCCTGGCTGTTCCACTCCGGCCACTCCGGCTCCACCAGGTCGACCAGCCGGAATCCGCCCGCCACCACGTCCCGCACCCGGTCACCGAGTGTGCGGTGGTGCTCCACGTAGACCGCCGCGCCCTGCTCGTCCTGCTCGACGTAGGGGGTGCGGTCGAAGTAGGAGGCGGCGACGGACAGGCCCTCGGGCCCCGGCTCGTCCGGGAACGCCCAGCGGATGGGGTGCGTGACCGAGAAGACCCAGCGGCCGCCGGGGCGCAGCACCCGGTGCACCTCGCGGAACACCTGTACCGGGTCGGCGACGAACGGCACCGCGCCGTAGGCGGAGCAGGCCAGGTCGAAGCTGCCGTCGCGGAAGGGCAGTACCCCGGCGTCGGCCTCGACCAGGGGGACGCCGCCGCCGATCCGCAGAGCGTGCTGGAGCTGGCGGTGGGAGAGGTCGAGCGCGACCGGACGGGCGCCCTGGGCGGCCAGCCAGCGGGAGCACTGCGCCGCGCCCGCCCCGATCTCCAGGATGTCCAGGCCCTTCAGGTCGTCCAGGGGCCCCAGGAGCCCGGCCTCCGTCTCGTCGATGCCCTCCGGGCCCCAGACGAACCTGTCGTCGCCGAGGAAGGTCCCGTGCTCGTTCTGGTACTCGTCGGCGTTGCGGTTCCACCAGCCGCGGCTGGCCCGGCTGCTCTCGGCCTCGTCCGCGCTGCGGCGTGTCGGCTCGGGTTCGGTTTCGGCCGGGTTGATCTCTTGGCTCATCGTGCCCGTCGCTGTAGTTTGCCTTCACCCCGTCGTACGCGGTATGTACCAGGGGGGTTCTGTGAGTACGGAACCCGTGTGTCCGGGACACCACCGGGACCGATGTGGCCTCGGTGAACACGAGTTGTGCCGGGTATGGGGCGTTCCGCCCCTGGTGTGCGCCTTCGCGCATTGACCCTGCCCTGCTGCCCCCGTATGCTACAAGTTGCGCTGCGAGCCTGCGCGCCTCAGACCTAGCAGGCCGCGCTCGCATCTGTTGTATGTCCCCTCGGTTCACGAGGCGCCTCCCGCTCGCGGGATTCGGCGCTTCCCAGGCTGTCCGGCTTCTGCAGAGGCGATACGGGCTCACGGCGTAGCAGTAACTTCGACTCACTGTCCGTACCGGAGCCCTTTCCCACATGACGAGCAGCACCGAGACCACCGCCACCACTCCGCAGGTTGCGGTCAACGACATCGGCGACGCGGACGCGTTCCTCGCGGCGATCGACGAGACGATCAAGTACTTCAACGACGGCGACATCGTTGACGGTGTCATCGTCAAGGTTGACCGCGACGAGGTCCTCCTCGACATCGGTTACAAGACCGAAGGTGTCATCCCGAGCCGCGAGCTCTCGATCAAGCACGACGTCGACCCGAACGAGGTCGTCAAGGTCGGCGACGAGATCGAGGCCCTGGTTCTCCAGAAGGAGGACAAGGAAGGCCGCCTGATCCTCTCGAAGAAGCGCGCTCAGTACGAGCGTGCCTGGGGCACCATCGAGAAGATCAAGGAAGAAGACGGCATCGTCACCGGTACCGTCATCGAGGTCGTCAAGGGTGGTCTCATCCTCGACATCGGCCTCCGTGGCTTCCTGCCGGCGTCGCTCGTCGAGATGCGCCGCGTCCGCGACCTCCAGCCGTACGTGGGCAAGGAGCTCGAGGCCAAGATCATCGAGCTGGACAAGAACCGCAACAACGTGGTCCTTTCCCGCCGTGCCTGGCTCGAGCAGACCCAGTCCGAGGTCCGCCAGACGTTCCTCACGACCCTCCAGAAGGGTCAGGTCCGTTCCGGCGTCGTCTCCTCGATCGTCAACTTCGGTGCCTTCGTGGACCTGGGTGGCGTCGACGGTCTCGTGCACGTCTCCGAGCTGTCCTGGAAGCACATCGACCACCCCTCCGAGGTTGTCGAGGTCGGCCAGGAGGTCACCGTCGAGGTTCTCGACGTGGACATGGACCGCGAGCGTGTCTCCCTGTCGCTCAAGGCGACGCAGGAAGACCCGTGGCAGCAGTTCGCCCGGACGCACCAGATCGGGCAGGTTGTTCCCGGTAAGGTCACCAAGCTCGTTCCGTTCGGTGCGTTCGTGCGCGTCGACGAGGGCATCGAGGGCCTGGTCCACATCTCCGAGCTGGCCGAGCGCCACGTGGAGATCCCGGAGCAGGTCGTCCAGGTCAACGACGAGATCTTCGTCAAGGTCATCGACATCGACCTCGAGCGTCGTCGCATCAGCCTCTCGCTGAAGCAGGCCAACGAGTCCTTCGGTGGCGACCCGGCCTCGGTCGAGTTCGACCCGACCCTGTACGGCATGGCCGCGTCCTACGACGACCAGGGCAACTACATCTACCCCGAGGGCTTCGACCCCGAGACCAACGACTGGCTCGAGGGCTTCGAGGCTCAGCGCGAGGTCTGGGAGACGCAGTACGCCGAGGCGCAGACGCGCTTCGAGCAGCACCAGGCCCAGGTCATCAAGTCCCGCGAGGCCGACGAGGCCGCTGCTGCCGAGGGCGCTGCTGCCCCGGCCGGCGCGGCTCCGGCTGCCTCGGGCGGCAGCGGTGGCGGTGGCGGCGGCGGCTCCTACTCCTCGGAGTCCGCGGACAACTCCGGCGCCCTGGCGTCGGACGAGGCCCTGGCTGCCCTGCGCGAGAAGCTGGCGGGCGGCCAGAGCTGACGCTCTGACTCTCCGGCCGGTCATCGGTTGCAGTAGCTGAAAGTGAGGCCCGCTCCCTTCGGGGAGCGGGCCTCACTCTTTTTCCCGGCAGGCGCTACGGGGTGACGTCGATGTTCGTCAGGCCCTTGCCGCCGGTCACCGTGTTGCTGCCGCGGACCGTGGTGGGGCAGTCTGCGCTGTAGTTGGTGACGTTGAACGCGAGCTGCTTGTCGCCCGTCGAGCCGGACAGGTCCGAGGCGTTGTCCCGGAAGACCGTCCCGCAGCCCCAGCCGCTCTGCTGGCTGTGCGTCTCGTAGCCGTTGTTGGTCGTACGGGAGCCGTGGTTGCCCTCGACCAGCACGTCGTTGCCCTTCACGTCGACCCAGGAGTCGTCGTAGTTGGCCCCGGTCAGCCCGTTGCCGTCGAAGGTGTTGCCGACGATCTGCGCACCCGTGGTGCCTTCCTTGATGTCGACGTTCTCGCCGCCGACGTCCGGACCGATCGTGTTGTCCAGGATCTGGACCCGGTCGCTGTTGTCGGAGAGATCGCCCGCCGTGCCGACGTAGACGCCCTCGCCCATGCCGCGGCCGTCGTGACCGGTGTCGTAGATCCGCGAGTTCCTGATGACGCCGTCGCTGCTGGACTTGCGGAAGTGGACACCCTCCATGTCGAGATCGTGCACGGTCACCGAGTCGATGACGACGCCGTCGGCGCTGTCGGCCATGATCCCCTTCTGGCCGCCGGAGACGGTGATGCCCTGCACGGTCCAGTACGAGGCGCCGTTGAGGTGCAGTCCGTAGCCGCCGCCCGCCGTGAGGACTGCCCCGGCGGAACCGGTCAGGGTGATGCGGGCGGAGGCGCTGCCGGCGACGGTCGCCTTGAAGTTGCCGGTATAGGTGCCGTCCGCGAGGTGGATCGTGTCGCCCGGACCGGCCTCGGTGAGGGCCGACTTGAGCTGTGCCGCGGTGGACACCTCGATGACGGCCGCAGCGCCGGCGGCCTCCGCGTCGGCGGCCGACGCGAGAGCCGGGCCGCCGACGGCGAGGGCGGTGGCGGTGGCGGTAGCGAGCAGGGCGGGGAGCAGTGTGCGGGGGCGCATGGGGGTGCCTTCCCGTCAGAGGTTCAGGGTTCTCGTACATGAACGTGGGGCGAGGTTCTGAACGTGCTGCCCAGTGACGGTAGGGACGGGGTGATGGCGTGTCAAGGTCTGGACCATTGCCCCGTGGGTGGCGGCCGGGGTGAACAGAGAGAAACGTGCGGGATACACGAGTAGCTGACGGCACGTAACACGCCCTTGCCAGGATCCCGGCAACCTCAGGATCCGAACAGGAGCCGGTATATGACCCAGACCCCGCACCACTCGCCCATGCTGCCGGGCGACAGCCGCCGCACCTTTCTGCGCAATGTCGGGATCACCGGCGGAGCGGGCGCGATGTTCGCCACCATGGGGGCGCTCGGCCTCGCACCCACCGCCCGTGCCGAGAGCCGCGAACCGGCCTTCCGGGCCCCCAGCGAGGGCGACTTCAGTCTGACGGGCAGGGCCGCGGCCAAGGTGGTCGTCGTGGGCGGCGGCATCGCCGGCCTCGCCACCGCCTACGAGCTCGGCAAGGCGGGCTACGACGTGACGGTGCTGGAGGCCCGCGGTCGCACCGGCGGCCGCAACTTCACCGTGCGAGGCGGGGATTCCACCACCGACCTCCACGGCAGCCGGCAGACGGCCCGGTTCAGCGACGGCCAGTACATGAACTGCGGGCCCGGCCGGATCCCGCAGTGGATGGTCACCCTTGACTACTGCCGCGAACTGGACGTGCCCATCGAGGTGTTCACCAACGTGAACGCCAACGCGTATATCTACAACGAGAAAGCCGGCATGAAGGCCCCGGTGCGCTACCGCACCGCCAAGGCCGACGTGTACGGCTATGTGGCCGAACTCCTCTCCAAGGCAACCGACAAGGGGGCGCTCGACCGGCAGATCACGGCCGACGACCAGGAGCGGCTCATGGAGTTCCTGAAGGACTTCGGCGACATCGGCGACACGCTCGACTACACCGGCAGCCCCCGGCGCGGCTACCGCGTCGACCCCGCCGCCGCGGGCACCCCAGGCGTGGAGCTCGGCCCGGCGCCGTCCGCATCCGAGGTCTTCGCCAGCGGTGTGGGGCGCTACTTCTCCTTCGAGTTCGAGTACGACCAGGCGATGCTGATGTTCCAGCCGGTCGGCGGCATGGACCGGATACCCGCGGCGCTCACCCGGGCGATCGGCGAGCGCAGGATCCGCACCGGCGCGGCCGTCACGAAGATCACCGACGCCGCCCACGGAGTCACCGTCACCTACACGCAGTCCGGGCGCACCCGCAGTATCGAGGCGGACTACTGCGTCGCGGCACTGCCGCCCAACATCCTGGCGAAGACCGCACACAACCTCGGTCCGGCCGTCCAGAGCGCGCTGGAGGCCTGCAGGCCGTCCTCGGCCGGCAAGATCGGCCTGGAGTACCGGAGCCGCTGGTGGGAGAGCGACCACCGGATCTACGGCGGCATCACGGAGACGGACCTGGACCTCGCCCACATCTGGTATCCCTCCTACGGCCACCAGGGCAGGCGCGGCACCATCATCGGGTACTACAACACCGGCTCCGACGCCGACGCGTACGGCGCCCTCGGCCCGGCTGAGCGGGAGGCGCGGGCCGTCGCCCAGGGTGTGAAGATCCACGGCGAAAAATACCGGACGGAACTCGCCACGTCGTTCTCCCACCACTGGCGGCAGACCCCGTACCTGGAGGCGGCCTGGCACTCCCTGTCGGGAGGCCCGGACGCCCCGGCCTTCGCACCGCTCAACCAGGCAGCCGGGCGGGTCTACTTCGCGGGTGACTACCTGAGCCACGCCGACGCCTGGCAGCACGGCGCCTTCACCTCCGCACGGAAGGCGGTCACCGCACTGCACGCACGGGTACTTGGGTAAACACCATGTGAAGGGGCACGGGAGGGAATGCCCGTGCCCCCCGGGGCGTTCTTCTTCAGGAACACAAGGAGGAGCGGTAACCGTGCCTGATCCGCAGAGTTTGTACGAATGGGACCCGAAGGGCCTGGCTGTCGTCGACATGGCGCTTGCCCAGGAGTCGGCCGGTCTGGTCATGCTCTACCACTTCGAGGGATACATCGACGCGGGTGAGACCGGTGAGCAGATCGTCGACGGCCTGCTCGAATCGCTGCCGCACCAGGTGGTGGCCCGCTTCGACCACGACCGCCTCGTCGACTACCGGGCACGGCGCCCGCTGCTGACGTTCAAGCGCGACCGCTGGTCGTCGTACGAGACGCCGACGCTGGACGTCAGGGTCGTCCAGGACGCCACCGGGGCGCCGTTCCTGCTGCTGTCCGGGCCCGAGCCCGACGTGGAGTGGGAGAGGTTCGCCGCCGCCGTCGAGCAGATCGTCGAGCGGCTCGGTGTGCGCCTCGCGGTCAACTTCCACGGCATCCCGATGGGCGTCCCGCACACCCGCCCCGTCGGCGTCACCCCGCACGGAAACCGCACCGACCTCATGCCCGGCCACCGCAGCCCGTTCGACGAGGCGCAGGTGCCCGGCTCCGCCGAGGCCCTCGTCGAGTACCGGCTGATGGAGGCCGGACACGACGTGCTCGGTGTCGCCGCCCACGTACCGCACTACGTCGCCCGCTCCTCGTATCCCGACGCCGCGCTCACCGCGCTGGAGTCGATCACGGCCGCGACCGGTCTTGTGCTGCCGGCCATCGCCCATGCGCTGCGCACCGAGGCGCACCGCACCCAGACGGAGATCGACCGTCAAATCGGCCAGGGCGACGAGGAACTCGTCTCGCTGGTCGAGGGCCTTGAGCACCAGTACGACGCGGTCGCCGGCTCCGAGACCCGGGGCAATCTGGTCGCCGAGCCCATCGACCTGCCGTCCGCCGACGAGATCGGCCTCGAATTCGAGCGTTTCCTGGCCGAACGGGAAGGCGACAGCTGACCGTCACCACCACCGCCCTGCGTCCCCCGGCCGTTCCGGTACGGCGACGCAGGGCGGCCGGTCCGTCCCCGGGGCCGGACCACTAGGCTGCCGCCCATGCTGAAAGTGGGCCTGACCGGTGGTATCGGCGCCGGCAAGAGCGAAGTGTCACGGCTGCTCGTCGGCCACGGAGCCGTCCTCGTCGACGCGGACCGGATCGCACGTGAGGTCGTCGAACCCGGCACCCCCGGGCTCGCCGCCGTCGTCGAGGCGTTCGGCACCGATGTCCTGAGCCCGGACGGCACCCTGGACCGGCCGAAGCTCGGCTCCATCGTCTTCTCCGACGCCGAACGGCTCGCCGCTCTCAACGCGATCGTCCACCCGCTGGTGGGGGCCCGCTCAGCCGAGCTGGAACGGGCCGCCGGTCCCGGTTCCGTGGTCGTCCACGATGTCCCCCTCCTCACCGAGAACGGCCTCGCCCCCCTGTACGACCTGGTCGTCGTCGTGGACGCCGCCCCCGGGACCCAGCTCGAGCGTCTCGTGCGGCTGCGCGGCATGACGGAGGCGGACGCCCGGGCCCGGATGGCCGCGCAGGCCACCCGCGAGGAGCGTCTCGCCATCGCCGACCTGCTCATCGACAACGACGGGCCGGTCGAGGCACTGGAGCCGCAGGTCCGCACGGTCTGGGCGGAGCTGGCGCGGCGGGCCGCCGCGGGCTGACCCGGACCGGAATACCGGATCACGGAAGGACGTTCACACCCAGGCGGCCGAGGGAAGGATGCGACTGTGCCCCAGAGGAACCCGGAAACCGACGTCATCGACTTCCGCGCGGCCGAACAACTGCTGGCCGCGCGTGATCCCCGGGGCGCCGTCAAGCTGCTCGACTCGGTGATCGCCTCCCACCCGGAGAACACCGCCGCGCGGCTGCTGCGCGCCCGCGCCTTCTTCGCGGCCGCCCAACTGCGCCCCGCCGAGCTCGAATTCGAACTCGTCCTGGAACGGGAACCGGACAACGCGTTCGCGCACTTCGCGCTGGCCCGCACCTTCGAGCGGGCAGGCCACCCGGAGCGGGCCACCCGTCACTTCCGGCTGGCGGCGGCGCTCGACCCCAATCCCGAGTACCTGAGGGCGGCCCGCTTCGACGCGGAGGGCTGAGCCTGCCGCCCGCGCGCCGCCGGTTCAGTGCCCGTACCGTCGCCGTCCTCCGCCATGCGGTTCGTACGGCGGGACCGTGCGGTCCGGCTGGTGGCGCGAGCCCTGCCGGATGCGGTGGACGACCACGGCCAGATCCGCCAGGACCAGGACGAGCAGTACTCCGCAGGCGACCGCCCAGCCGGGCCGCCCAACCAGGATGAAGGCAGTCAGGCCGAAGACAGCCCAGGCCAGGCCCCATACACTCAGCCAGAGCCGCAGCCGCAGAGGACTGCGTGCAGTCGTCGGTTCACTTCCGGTACGCATGGCATCGCCTCTTCTACCAGCATGGACCCGCGACGGCGCAAACGCGGCAGAGCGACGAGAGAGGGGGCGCCGGTCGTGAACGGCACAGCATGGGGGAACGGCTCCGTCCGCAGGGCCAGGGTCCGCGGATGTCTGCTCGGCGGGGCGATCGGGGACGCGCTGGGCAACCCGGTGGAGTTCCTGTCCCTCGCGGGCATCCGGCGGGCGCACGGAGAGCAGGGCGTACGCGGGCTCACGGCCGATGAGGACGGGGTGACCGGGCGTGTCACGGACGACACCCAGATGACGCTCTTCACGGCCGAGGGCCTGATCAGGGCGCACTCCCGCGCCGTCTCCAAGGGGATCGGCGGCGCCGAGACCGCGATCGTCAGGCACGCCTATCTGCGCTGGCTCGACACCCAGAATCACCCCGCGCCGCCGCCCCCCGAGGGGGACGACCTCGTCCGCACCGGCTGGCTCAGGCAGCAGCACTGGCTCTACGCACGACGCGCGCCCGGCAACGCCTGCCTGTCCGGGCTCACGGCCGGGCACATCCCCGACCCACGGGCCCCGCTCGGTGAGCCCGGCCCGGTGAACACCGGTTCCAAGGGCTGCGGCACCGTGATGCGCTCCGCCCCCTTCGGCCTGACCGGCCAGAACGCCGCGGCCGGCTTCGGGCTCGCCGCCCGCTGCGCGCAGATCACCCACGGCCACCCCACCGGTGCCTACGCGGCGGGCGCGCTCGCCGCTGTCGTCGCCCACCTCCTGGAGGGCGACTCGCTGCCCGGCTCCGTACTGCGGGCCATGGAGCTGCTGGCACGCCACCCCGGGCACGAGGAGACGACCGCAGCGCTCCGGGCGGCCTGTGAGCTGGCCGCCCGGGGCGCGCCGAGCGCCGAGAAGGTGGAGTCGCTGGGCGCGGGCTGGGTCGCCGAGGAGGCCCTGGCCATCGCCGTGTACTGCGCGCTCGCGCTGCCGGGCACCGATCAGGTCGGCGAGGCGCTGCTGCTCTCGGTCAACCACTCGGGCGACAGCGACTCCACCGGCGCGGTCTGCGGCAATCTGCTCGGTGCCCGCCACGGCGAGGTGCACCTTCCACCGTCCTGGCTGGTGCTGACGGAGGGGCGGGCGGTGATCGCCGAGGTGGCCGACGACCTGTCCCTGGAGTTCGAGCACGCCCCGGCGTGGCCGCGTGGCCGCTACCCGGGCAACTGAGCGGGCGGCTCAGCCGGTCAGCAGCTTGGCACGCAGCGCGTCCACGGTCGCGGAGTCGAGCTTCAGCCCCTCGCGCACATAGCTGTCGAAGTCGCCGTACAGGTGGTCCACCTCGTCGAACGCCGCGCGCAGCCAGCTGAGTTCGACGGCCTCCGGGTTGCCGGTGTACTGGTTGCTGGCGAGGAAGTCCGCCTCGACCGTGGCCCGCGGGACACCGAGCAGGGTGAGCAGGACGGCCGTGCCCCAGCCGGTCCGGTCCTTGCCGGCGCTGCAGTGGAGGACCGTGGCACCCGAGGTGTTCGCGGCGACGGCCGTGACCAGGTCGTGGAACGCGTAGTCACCGCCCACGAAGTTGACCATGAACGGATAGCCGATCGACTGGCCCAGGTCGGATGAACCGGAGAAGAGACCGGCGGCGACCGCCTGGGCCAGGGTCATCAGCGCCGGGTCGTGGAAGCGGATGCCGTGGCTGAGCGAGACGACGTCGGCGACCTGGTAGGCGACACCGGCCGGCAGCCGGTCCGGGTCGTCGTGGCGCTCCATGGCGTTGCGCAGATCCACGTCGAGGGTGAGGTGCTGGGAGACCAGTTGCTGCTGCTCGGCGTCGGTGAGGCTGTCCAGCTTGCCGGAGCGGTAGACCAGGCCGGAGCGGACCCAGTGTCCGTCCGTGGTGCGGTAGCCGCCGATGTCACGGAAGTTGCGCGCGGAGGCCAGGCCGAGCGAACGGTCGGCGACGACGAGCGGGCTCCCGCTGTCCGGCACCAGCCGGAAATACCAGCGCCCGGCGGCCGGGAGCGCCCCCGCGGGCACGGTCAGCGAGCCTGTGCCCGGGGCCGTACCGAGGACGGTGCCGGTGGTGGCGTCGGGCGAGGTGACGGCCGTGACGGTCACCGACGCGGCGGGGGAGGCCCAGGAGAGGGTGTGGCCGCCGTCCGCGGTGCGCGCGGCGGTGGCGGAGGTGAACGGCACGGCGGAGGCGGCGACCGCCGCTGCCGGTGCGGCGGCGGGCGGTGCGGCGAGCGCGGACGGGGCCAGGGCCGTACCTGCGATGAGGGCGGCCGCGACGGCGGCGCCGGCTATGCGGTGCGTACGCATGGGTGCTCCTTGTCTGTGCCCCGCGGGGAGTCCTGCCCTGCGGGGGTCTGTGCCCTGCGGGGGTCTGTGCCCGGGGGAAGGGGAGGCGTCAGGAGGTGGGGGTGGCGGTGCACGGGGTGGTGCCGCAGACATTGATGACACGGCCGGTGGTCAGGAAGGTGGCCTTCTGCTGACGGGCGGCGGGCGAGTTACGGGGATCCTCGTGCGGGTCGTGGCCGTACTCGGGCCCGGCGGGCGGGGTGTTGGTGAGCGGGGGCGTCGGGGTGCCGCTGTCCCACACGGTCATGGCCGAGCCGCGGTAGGGGAGTTGACCCCGACCGATCCGGCGGATGCCCCAGTACGGCACGGTGTCCGGACTGCGGCCCGCCGCCAGCGCCGGGGTGACCAGCCGGGCGCCGATCGTGCGGGCCTCCGCGTCGGCTGCCGCGTTCGCGACCTGGTGGTCGCCGTAGGCGATGTGCAGCAGCACCTCGTGGTGGTCGGTGAGGTGGTTGGCGTACGCGTTCGTCTCGCCGCGGTCCCACACCATCTGGAACAGCTGGAGCACGAGCTGCTGGTGCAGCTTGTCCGGGTAGGAGACGTCCAGGGCCTGCTGGAACGGTGCGAAGTCGGCGCTGCGGTTGAGGAGCAGCCCGTAGTTCATCGCGGTGACGCCCAGCACCCCGCGCCGGATGTCGGGCGAGGCGGCGACCAGCGCGCCCCCGAGGATCCCGCCCTGGCTGTTCCCGTCGTACGCCAGACCGTGCCGGATGTCGACGAGCGGACGCCCGTCCGCCGTGCGGAAGGCGGCGTCGCTGCTCAGCCCCTTGGCGTGGATCAGGGCACGGCCCAGGAACAGGGCGTTCAGCATGCCCTGTTCGCTCCGTTCGGGGACGGCCGGGAAGAGGTTCGGGTCGGCGAGCCCGCCGAGCACGACGGGAATGTCCTCCTCCGCCATCCCGATCCAGTCCGTGGCGCAGAACGTGAAGTCGTGCTCGGCCGCCATGTCCTTGACGTTGCCCGCGCCGACCTCGGAGCGGCGGCCCAGCAGCCCGTGTCCGTAGAGGGACGGACGGGAGGGGGTACGGAACGCGGAGCGCGGGATCTCGCAGCGGAACTCCGCGAGCTGGGTGTTGCCGGGCAGGGCGCGCGGGGTGCCGTCCGGGCCGCGGTTCAGGACGGATCCCGGCGGGCCGCCCGGCAGGTCCAGATAGCTGGGTACGGTGATCCGGCCGGTGACCTCGCGGGCGATCCGGCCGTCCTGGGCGGCGGTGAAGTCGGTGACCCCGGTGACGGCGAAGGCGGGCGAGCGGTTGCCGAGCCGGCGGAACGCGTCGTCGCGGATGGTGAAGAGGTCGCCGGTGAGACCGCGCGTGGACGCGACGGTGAAGTCCCAGGCCAGATTGAGCCCTTCGTTCGTGACCCCTGCTCTGTGCAGGGCCGTGAGGGAGGGGCGGAGCCGGTCCTGGCGGGCGCGCAGCGGATCGTGCGCGGGAAGCCGTCGGCCGGCGGCGGCGGTGAACGGGGCGGCCGCCGGGATCGTACGACCGGCGGCGTCCTTGAGGCGGCGCAGGGCCACGGCGTAGTGGTGGCCGTCGAGGAAGTTGCGGGCGGGGTGGATCAGCAGGGCCTGCCGGGCGGGGTCGGTGGCGTTGGCGTCGAGTTCGGCCCAGTACGGCCACCGCTCACCGGTCGTGGTGTCCAGGACGACGACCGGGGCGTCCCGGTCGAGGGAGCGGCCGATGTCGGTGAGCGGGGCCGCGCCGGTCGCGGCCAGGTCCAGGCCCGGCACCTGGGCGATCAGGGCGGAGCCGGGGGAGAAACCGTCGGACCGGTTCCAGGCGGCCGGGTCGATGGGCTGCCCGGCCGTGGCACGGGGCAGTACCGCGGAGTCGAAGGCCACCCGGCGGCCCGTGCCGCTGCCCGGGTCCGGCCGGGTGTACCAGTCGTTGGGGAACGGCAGCAGGCACTCGGCGGGTGCCAGCGGGTCGCAGCCCCGGTCCGTTGCGTGGCCCGGCGGGGCCGCCCGGGCCGGCGGGGCGAGGAGCGCGGCGGCGCCGAGCGACGCCGCGAGCAGGCCGTTGAGCAGCCGCTGCCGCACGTGTCAGCTCCCCTGGACGTGTGCGCCGATGATGCGGGCGTAGTTCGCCTCGCCCTGCCGGTTCGGGTGCAGGGGCGCGGCGGCGGCCGTCGGCACGTACCCCTCGACCCACTTGTCCGACGGGGCCTGGCAGGAGTCGTGGCCCTTGCTGGGTGTGGCGAGGTCGATGTACTCGGCGCCGTGCGCGGCGCTCTGTTCTGCGATCACCGTGTTCATCCGGTCGACGCTGCCCTGGAGGAAGTCGGCGTCCACCGGCAGCACGGGCTGCAGCGGCCAGCAGCCGCCGGGCTTGATGTACAGCCCGTAGCCCGTGACGATCACCCTGGCCTGCGGCGAACGCTGGTGGATCCTGTCCAGTACGGCGGCCAGCCGGGGGGCGAACTCCGCGATCCGCTGCCCCACCTGGTCCACCCCGCCCTCGTTGTACTTGTCCTTGCAGGGAGTGGCGGACGGGTCGAGGTTGGTGCAGTCCTGCGCGATGCCGACCAGCCCGGTGTCGTTGCCGCCGATGGTCAGGGTCACCAGATCGGTGTCCGCGCGCAGCGCGTCGAACTGGGGCGGCGCCGAGCCCATGGGCACGTCGAGCAGGGACAGCGACTGCTTCTCCGTCATGTGCTTGGACGCGGCGCCGCTGCAGGTGACGTCGTGCAGCGACGCGCCGAGGCTCGCGGCCAGCTCGTGCGGGTAGTTGTGCGTGGACCGTCCGCAGGCCACCGGTCCAGTGATGTCGGGGATGAGCGGACCCGATGCCATCGAGTCGCCGAGTGCGACGTACGAGGTGGTGTCGTCCGTGGCCGCCCGGGCACCGGACGCGGCGGTGCCGACGGCAAGACCGGTCAGGGCGAGTGCGGTGACGGATGATCTGACGGTCCGGCAGAATGCCTTGTTTCGCAACGGGTTCACGGCGACCTCCGGGGGTGGGGGCGAGGCGGGGCATGGCGGGTGTCGCCGGTCATCATGCAGACTCGAACGCCGTCGTTTAACTGGTCGGTAACGCAGACTTCCGCAGGGGCTTTTGTGACGCATGACAAAGAGCGGGCCGTCGTCAGGGGCGCCCGCGAGGGCCTGCGGGCCGCCGCGCAGCCGCCGCTCCGCATCGCCGGACGGCCGGTGGCCGCCCAGCTGCGCGCCCGCGCCCCCGCCCTCACCGCCCGTGTCGTCGCGCGGCTGCTCAGCGATCTGCCGGTCTACGCGGAACTGCCCCACGAGGAGATCGCGGGCGACATCGCGGACATCGTCCAGCACAATCTTCGGCTCTTCGCCGATGTCGTCGAACACCGTCGCCCCGCCACCGACGCCGAACTCGCCCAGCAGCGCGACTCGGCGGCCCAGCGCGCGGAGGAGGGCGTACCGCTGGACGCCATTCTCACCGCGTACCAGGTCGGCATAGGCATGTGCTGGCAGGAGACCGCCCGGGACGCGGACGGCGCCGACCTCCCCGCCGTCCTGGAGATCGTGGACCGCATCATGGTTCTCCAGCAGCAGTTGACCTCCGCGGTCAGCGGCGCCTATCTGGAGGCCCGGCAGATCCTCGACAGCCAGGAACACGGCGGCCGGCACGCCCTGATGGCCGCTCTGCTGGCCGGTGAGTCCCTGGAGCTCTTCACCCAGCGCACCGGTCTGCGTCCCGCGGCCGGCTATCTGACGATGACGCTCGCACTCGCCCCGCACCGCGACGAGGTGAGCCAGGGCCCGGGGCCCGGCGCGGGAGTGGCGGCCCGCCGCAAGATCCGCCGTATCCGCACGGCCCTGGACCGGTTCGCCGGTACGCCGGCCCTGACCGCGCTCGACGCCTCCGGCGGAACGGTCCTGCTGCCCGTCGCCGAGCCGCCGCCGTGGAGCGGTCCCGGCGGCCTGTGCGAGCTGATCGCCGAGGCGACCAGGGCGGCCGGGGTGCCCGTCACCGCGGCTGCCGAGACCGCGGAACCGGCGGCGGTTCCGGCCGCTGTGGCCCGTAACGCCGAGATCGTCGCTCTGGTCGGCCGCACCGGACGACCGCCCGGCCTGTACCGGCTGGCCGACGTCCTGCTGGAGTACCAGCTGAGCAGGCCCAGCGAGGCGTTGCACGGTCTCGCCCGGCTGCTGCGCCCGCTGGAGGCCAAACCGGAGCTGCTGCACACACTGGAGACCTACCTCGAACACGGCCTGGACCGCAGGGCCGCAGCGGCCGCACTGCACGTCCACCCCAACACCGTCGACTACCGCATCCGCCGGATCGACCGGCTGACCGGCCTCTCCCCGGCCCGCCCCGCCGACCTCCAGCACCTCAGCGCCGCGCTCGTCGCACGCCGCTCCGTGTGAGAGGAACCGCGCATGCGGACGGCTCGTTCGGGGAGGTATGAGCGGACAACTGGTACGTGAGGGCTATTCAGGGACGGGACCCGGCGATATCACCCCGGACGGCTGTGCCGTCGAGCTGTACACCCGGCTGTCGGCCGGTGACGAACCCGACGTGATCGCCGGGGCGGTCCCCGCCGGATCGAGCATTCTGGAACTGGGCTGCGGGGCGGGCCGGGTGACGCACCCACTGGTCCGGCGCGGCTTCGCGGTCACCGCGGTGGACGAGTCGGCGCAGATGCTGGAGCAGGTGCGGGGCGCGCGTACGGTGCGGAGCCCCATCGAGTCCCTGGACCTGGGTGACGAGACGTTCGACGTGGTGATGCTGGCGTCGTTCCTGGTGCACTCGGGCGACCACCGGGTGCGGGACGGGCTGCTGCGGACCTGCCGGAGATATGTGCGCGACGGCGGGGTGGTGCTCATCCAGCGCGAGGGGGAGAACGCCCACACCGGTCTGCCGCGCGAACGGGTCGACCCTTCCGGGTACACGGTCCGCATCGTCTCTTCGGAGCCGGTCGGCGACGGGGTGCATTCGGTGCACGCCCAGTACGACTTCGACGATGCGCGCTGGACGCAGACGTTCCTGTCGCGGCCGCTGTCGAAGGAGCGGTTCGAGGGGTATCTGGCCGAGGCCGGTCTGCGCGTGGACCGCTACCTCACGGATGACGGCGTCTGGGTGCGGGCCGTGCCCAAGTAGCGCCGGAAGAAGGGGAATGCGTGGCCGGCGGGGCGATGAGTCACGGGCCGGGCGCCGGTCTGTCCTTGTGTGAGCGACACCGTGCACCGCTTCCCTGAGGAGACCCACATGTCCGAGACCACGACGGCCACGGCCGCCCCCGCAGCTGCTCCGTCAGCCGGTTCCACCGGCCGCGGTCGCAGCCGCGGCACCGTCGCGCTGAACGTCGCACGGTTCGCACTCGCGCTGTTCCTGGCCTTCAGCGGAACGGCCAAGCTGATCGCCCATGAGTCCGCCATCGAGTCCTTCGACCGGATGGGCTGGAGCCACGGTGCGATGTACGCCGTCGGAGGGCTGGAGACGGCAGGGGCGATCGCGCTGCTGATCCCGATCCTCTCGGGGGTGGCGGCCATCGCCTTCTGCGGGCTGCTGGCCGGGGCGTCCGTCGTCCAGCTGACGCTGCTCGATCCGCCGAACGCGGTCATGCCCGCGCTGCTCATCGTGGTGATGGTCCTGATCGCCCGGAACCGGCAGGACAGAACGGTGGCGCTGGTCGCACTGGTCCGCCGGAGCGCATGAGGCCGGCTCGGTCCCGTGCCCCGACGGTCCCGCACCCC
>NZ_JBHVWF010000074.1:0-38075 GCF_042882365.1 Streptomyces sp. NPDC058221
GCAGTACAGGGCTCCTCACACGCGCCGGGCCGGGCTCCCCTCGGGGAGCCCGGCCCGCGGGCTGTTCAGGAGCTGTTGTCCGGCTCCGCCGGCTCAGAAGGTCTGCAGCGTCACCAGGGTGATCCGCAGCCCGGCGCCCTCGCCCCGGCCCTCGATCCGCACCCGCTGGCCGGGACGCAGCAGCCGCAGGCCGCCGGCGTCGAAGGCCGCGGCGTCGAAGTCCACCGGTGTGCCGTCGTCGAGCAGCACGCTGCCGGTGCGGGTCTCGGGGTCGTACGTGTACGAGGTCGCCTGCATGAACGGCAGCCTATCGGTCCATCGAGGGGACCCCGGCGGCCCAGCGTCCCGCCGTGTACGGGCCCACGCCCAGGGCCAGTGCCGCCCGCAGATCGGCCCCGGTGTCGACGTCCTGGCGGACCGAATCGATGCCGGGGAGCATGATTTCCGTGGCACCGGACGCGAGATGCGCGGCTCTGGACGGGCCGCCGAAAACGGGGCGCAATTCCACTCCTGGCCCAGCGGACAGAAATGTCGTTCCGATTCCCGCGGCATCGGTCACAAATGCCCGCGGAAAATCGGCCGCGGATTCGAGAACCCGGGCCAATTCGGCGGGGCGCAGCGCGGGCAGATCGGCGTTGAGTGCGGCGACGGCCGCTCCGGACCGGGTCGCCCGCACCATGCGCTCACCGTGTGCGAGGGCGGCGTTGAGCCCGGCGGCGGGGGAGTCGGCCACGATGCGGGCGCCGAGCGCCGCCAGCGCCGCCGCGGCCGTCGTGTCGTCCGTGACGACCACCACATCGGCCACCGCCCGGCAGGCCAGCGCTGCATGCACGGTGTCCTGGGCGAAGGCCAGGGCCAGCCGGGGCCGCAGCAGGGCGCCCGAGGTGGCCGCCAGCCTGCTCTTGGCCCGCGCCAGGGGCTTCAACGGGACGACCAGGGACCAGCGGCCGGTCGGGTCGGTGTTCGTGGCGGTCTCCCCCTTGATGCGCATGGCCGCCTATTCTCGCCTGCCGGTACGACAACCCGGAGGGTCGGTCCCGAGGGCGAGGCGTACGGTGTTCTCGACAGAGCAGGGGCCTGGGGCGAGACTTGACCGTCGGTAGTCAGGCAGCACAGCTCCACAGTCAGGTCCGTAGAGGAAGGTGTCCGGGTGTCCCGCCGCAGAATCGGCTTCTGGTACCGCTTGGCAGCGGTCATCGCAAAACCGCCGCTGGTGGTTCTGTTCAAGCGCGACTGGCGGGGAATGGAAAACATTCCGGCCGACTGCGGATTTATCACTGCGGTCAATCACAACTCGTATGTGGACCCGCTCGCGTACGGACACTTCCAGTACAACACCGGCCGGGTTCCGCGGTTCCTCGCCAAGGCGGGGCTCTTCAAGACCCCCTTCGTCGGAATGATGCTGCGCGGCACCGGCCAGATCCCCGTGTACCGGGAGACCACCAACGCGCTGGACGCGTTCCGGGCCGCTGTCGATGCCATCGAGCGCGGCGAGTGCGTCGCCTTCTACCCGGAGGGCACCCTGACCCGGGACCCCGAGATGTGGCCGATGGGCGGCAAGACCGGCGCAGCCCGCGTCGCGTTGATGACCAGGGCCCCGGTCATCCCGGTCGCCCAGTGGGGCGCCAACCTGGCGATGCCGCCCTACGCCACGGACAAGAAGCTCCGGCTCTTCCCCCGCAAGACCCTCCAGGTCCAGGCCGGTCCGCCCGTGGATCTCTCCCGGTTCTACGACAAGGAGCCGACACCCGAGGTCCTGCGCGAGGCCACCGAGGTCATCATGCACGCGATCACCGAGCAGCTGGCACAGATCCGCGGGCAGCAGGCCCCCACCGAGCTGTACGACCACCGCAAGGCGCGCGCGGAACAACGGCGCAAGTCCGAAGGAGAGGGACCCAAGTGACGCACCCCGTAAAAGCAGCCGTCTTCGGAACCGGCTCATGGGGTACGGCCTTCGGGATGGTCCTGGCGGACGCGGGCTGTGACGTCACCCTCTGGGGACGCCGGGCCGAGGTCGCCGAGGCCGTCAACACGACCCGTACCAACCCCGAGTACCTGCCGGGCATCGAACTCCCCGCATCGGTGCGCGCCACCACGGATGCCGCCGAGGCGCTGCGCGGCGCCGACTTCGCCGTGCTCGTCGTGCCCTCCCAGACGCTGCGCGCCAACCTCGCCGACTGGGCCCCGCACCTGGAGCCGCAGACGGTGCTGGTCTCCCTGATGAAGGGCGTCGAACTCGGCACCGCGAAGCGGATGAGCGAGGTCATCCAGGACGTCACCACGGTCACCGCCGACCGCATCGCCGTCATCACCGGCCCCAACCTCGCCAAGGAGATCGCCGAACGCCGCCCCGCCGCAGCTGTCGTCGCCTGCCAGGACGAGGCCGTGGCGCGCCGCCTCCAGGCCGCCTGCCACACCCCGTACTTCCGCCCGTACACCAACACCGACGTGGTCGGCTGCGAACTCGGCGGCGCCATCAAGAACGTCATCGGGCTGGCCGTCGGCATCGCCGACGGCATGGGACTCGGCGACAACGCCAAGGGCTCGCTCATCACCCGGGGCCTCGCCGAGACCACCCGGCTGGGCCTGGCCATGGGCGCCGATCCGCTGACCTTCTCCGGCCTCGCTGGCCTCGGCGACCTGGTGGCGACCTGTTCGTCGCCGCTCTCGCGCAACCACACCTTCGGCACCAACCTGGGCCGCGGCATGACCCTCCAGGAGACCATCGCCGTCACCAAGCAGACCGCGGAGGGCGTCAAGTCCTGCGAATCCGTGCTCGATCTGGGGCGTCGGCACGGTGTCGACATGCCCCTCACCGAAACGGTCGTCGGCATCGTCCACGAGGGCAAGCCCCCGATGGTCGCGCTCGAGGAGCTCATGTCGCGCAGTGCCAAGGCCGAGCGCCACTGAGCGGGTTCACCCGCCGGGCGGCACCGGCGACGCTGACTCGACCCGTACCAGCAGGTACGCTCGTCGCGATATGAGCAGCGAGAACCTCCCCCAGAACACGGAGCACCAGCTCCGCAAGCCGCGCGTGGCCGTCGTGTTCGGCGGCCGCAGCTCCGAACACGGCATTTCGGTGGTCACGGCCGGTGCCGTCCTGAACGCCATCGACCGCACGAAGTACGACGTCCTGCCGATCGGCATCACGACGGACGGCCGCTGGGCGCTCACCGCCGACGAACCCGAACGCATGGCCATCACGGACCGGAAGATGCCGGACGTGGCCCAGCTGGCCGAGTCCGTCGAGGGGGCCGTCGTGCTCTCCGTCGACCCCGGCAGCCGTGAAGTGGTCTACAGCGAACCAGGCTCGGTTCCCAAGGCGCTCGGCGAGGTCGATGTCGTCTTTCCCGTCCTGCACGGCCCGTACGGCGAGGACGGCACGCTCCAGGGCCTCCTGGAGCTCTCCGGGGTGCCGTACGTCGGCGCCGGGGTCCTCGCCTCGGCGGTCGGCCAGGACAAGGAGTACATGAAGCGCGTCTTCAGCTCCTTCGGTCTGCCCGTCGGCCCGTACGTCGTGGTGCGCCCCCGCGAGTGGGAGCAGGACCCCGGGGCCGCCCGCAAGCGGATCGTGGACTTCGCGGGTGACCACGGCTGGCCGCTCTTCGTCAAGCCCGCCCGGGCCGGCTCGTCGATCGGCATCACCAAGGTCGAGGATCTCTCGGGCCTCGACGAGGCGATCGAGGAAGCCCGCCGCCATGACCCCAAGTTCCTCGTCGAGTCGCTGCTGCGGGGCCGCGAGATCGAGTGCGGGGTACTGGAGTTCGAGGACGGGCCGCGTGCCAGCGTGCCGGCCGAGATTCCGCCCGTCACCGCACACGACTTCTACGACTTCGAGGCCAAGTACATCGACGCGGCGCCGGGGATCGTGCCCGCCCCGCTCACCGAGGAGCAGACCGCCGAGGTGCAGCGGCTCGCCGTCGACGCCTTCGAGGCGGCGTCCTGCGAGGGCCTGGTGCGCGCCGACTTCTTCCTCACCGAGGACGGCGGCTTCGTCATCAACGAGATCAACACGCTGCCGGGGTTCACACCGATCTCCATGTACCCGCGGATGTGGCAGGAGAGCGGCGTCAACTACCGGCAGCTGGTGGACCGGCTCATCCAGGCGGCGTTGAACCGGCCGACCGGACTGCGCTGACCCGGACCGGCGGCCGGGGGCGTGTGCTCCGCACCGGAGCACACGCCCTACAGGCTGCTGGGAACCGTCTTCCTGACCGCCGGGGCGAAGGCGGCCAGCGGGCTCGCGTCATGTGCGTACGCCGCCGACAGCATCACCTCGACGTATGCCTTGCGGAGCGTGGTCGTGAAACGCGGACCGCCGTCCTCCTGCTCCTCCAGCATCCATTTGACGCCGTTCGCGTCGATGGCCTTGGACTGGGCGTCGTCCATCTTCGCGGGGCGCGGGACCCCGCAGCGCAGTACGATCGCCCCGTCCCCCCACCCGGCGGTCAGGTCCGAGCCGGGCCCGGGATCACTGCGCTTCTGGCCGGCGACGGTACTCGGCAGTTCCTTGTGCAACGCACGGCAGTAGGCTGCGGCTTCCGACGACGGAGTGGGAACCGTGACCGTCGCCGAGGCGTCACCGGAGGAACAGCCCGCCGCGGCCATGAGTACCAGGGCAGCGGGCGGACCGAGGAACACGGGGCGGAGGAGCCGGCGGCGGATAGACGTCACCGGCCCAGCGTAGACGGGGGTTACAGGTGCACGACCGGGCAGGTCAGGGTTCTGGTGATGCCGTCCACCTGCTGGACCTTGGCGACCACCATGCGTCCGAGTTCATCGACCGTGTCGGACTGTGCACGCACGATCACATCGTAGGGGCCGGTGACGTCCTCTGCCTGGATCACTCCCGGGATCTTGGCGATGGTCTCGGCGACTGTCGACGCCTTGCCCACCTCTGTCTGAATAAGGATGTACGCCTGTACCACGGAACCTCCAGGGCGGCCACGAGGATCATGTGGGGGAAAGGGACGCCACGGTATCGCGTTGCCAGGGGCTGCGGGGAGACCTGCGGGCCGGATGACGCCCACAGCGTGGCGTACAGAACACACAAGTTGACGTATCTCTTGACAGTACCGACAGCAGTGCCGGCCCGCGACCGCAAGCTCAGCGGTGCAGACGGGGGACAGGCATGCCCGTGACCACCAGGACGGACCGCCCCGGGGGGCCGGTCCGCGGCCCGGACAGCGGCAGGCCGACGCAACAGGCCGGACACCCGTCCGGCGCGATAGATGAGGGGTGAGACTCGGTGAAGGGAACCGTGGGCGAGTTGGGGGAGTTCGGGCTCATCAGAGAGCTGACGTCCCGGCTCACCACCACTCCGGCGGTGCGGCTGGGCCCCGGCGACGACGCCGCGGTCGTGACCGCCCCCGACCGCAGGGTCGTGGCCAGTACCGACATCCTGCTGGAGGGACGGCACTTCCGGCGTGACTGGTCGACGGCGTACGACGTCGGCCGCAAGGCCGCCGCACAGAACCTCGCCGACATCGCCGCCATGGGTGCCGTGCCCACCGCGCTGCTCCTGGGCCTCGTCGTCCCCGCCGAACTCCCGGTCACCTGGGCCGGGGAGCTCATGGACGGCATCCGCGACGAGTGCCAGGTGGCCGGGGCGGCCGTGGTCGGCGGCGATGTGGTGCGCGGCGACACCATCACCGTCGCGATCACCGCACTCGGTGATCTGCGCAACCACGAACCCGTCACCAGGGCCGGCGCCCAGCCCGGCGATGTCGTGGCCGTCACCGGCTGGCTCGGCTGGTCCGCGGCCGGATTCGCCGTGCTCTCCCGCGGCTTCCGCTCGCCCCGCGCCTTCGTCGAGGCTCACCGCCGGCCCGAACCGCCCTACCACGCGGGCCCTGCGGCCGCCGGGCTCGGCGCCACGGCGATGACCGACGTCAGCGACGGGCTCGTCGCCGACCTCGGGCACATCGCCGAGGCGAGCAAGGTCCGGATCGACCTGCGCTCAGGACGCATCGACATCCCGTCCCAGATGTCCGACATCGGGCAGGCCGTCGGCGTGGACCCGCTCCAGTGGGTGCTCACCGGGGGAGAGGACCACGCGATCGTCGCGACGTTCCCGCCGGACGTGAAGCTGCCGGCCCGCTGGAAGGTGATCGGCGAGGTCCTCAACCCCTCGGCGCTGCCCCAGGTGACGGTCGACGGGGCGCCCTGGACCAGCAAGAGCGGCTGGGACCACTTCGGGGACATCGAGGACGCCCAGTAGATTGCGGGGCATGCCCATACCCTCCGCCGTACCTCCCCGTGTGCTCACCGTCGCCGGATCCGACTCCGGCGGCGGTGCCGGCATCCAGGCCGATCTGAAGACGATGCTGGCACTCGGCGTGCACGGCATGAGCGTGCTGACCGCCGTCACCGCCCAGAACTCGCTGGGCGTGCAGGGAGCCTGGGAACTGCCCGCGGAGGCCGTGCGTGCCCAGTACCGCAGCGTCGTGGACGACATAGGCGTCAACGCCGTGAAGACCGGCATGCTGTCCTCCGCCGTGCTCGTCGAGACGGTCGCCGCGCTCATCGCCGCGACGGACGCCCCGGCCGTCGTGGACCCGGTGGGCGTCTCCAAGCACGGCGATCCGCTGCTCGCCGCCGAGGCGCTGGACTCGGTGCGCACGAAACTGCTGCCCGTCGCGACCGTGGCCACCCCGAATCTCGACGAGGTGGCGCAGCTCACGGGGCTGACGGTCACCGACGAAGCCGGGATGCGACGGGCCGCGGCCGAGCTGCTCGGCCACGGGCCGCGCTGGGTGGTCATCAAGGGCGGGCATCTGCCGGGCGACCCCGTCGACCTGCTGACGGACGGTTCCGAGGAGCACTGGCTGCGCGCCCCCCGCCACGACAACCGCCACACGCACGGCACCGGCTGCACCCTCGCCTCGGCGATCGCCTGCGGGCTGGCCCGGGGCCAGGACGTGCCCACGGCGGTACGGGCCGCGAAGTCCTACGTCACCGGGGCCATCGCGGCGGGCTTCCCGCTCGGCGCCGGGATCGGCCCGGTCGACCACGGATGGCAGCTGCGCGGGGCCCCCTGACCACTCGCCCCGGCCGCACGGGCACAGCAAAAAGCCGGTCCACCGAGGTGGACCGGCTTTTTGGGCAACCGGTAAGGCTGCGCTACGACGGGAACGTCAGCGCGCGACCTTGCCGGCCTTGATGCACGAGGTGCAGACGTTGAGCCGCTTCGGCGTCCGCCCGACCACGGCACGCACGCGCTGGATGTTGGGATTCCAGCGACGGGACGTACGGCGGTGCGAGTGCGAAATGCTGTTGCCGAAGCTCGGCCCCTTGCCGCAAACGTCGCAGTTGGCAGCCACGGGTCACTCCAAAGACTTCAGGTGCACTTACAGTGAATTCCGGCACGCCGGATTCAATGACTGAAGTGGCGGTACCGGGGGAATGTCCCGACTCTCGTCGGGCAACCGAAGCAGCATACAACGGCTGCGTCGGAGATACGAAACTACCATGGGTTCCACTACCCCCCGCCCCGCCCCTGACCCCGCCGGACCCGCCGGGGCCGGACTACCCTGCGGTGCAGCCCGCCGTCCCGGGCCCCGTTCCGAGGAGGACCATCAGGTGCCGCAGACCGCCGACGACCTGGACGCCGTCGCGGTGCGTACCTGGTGCTCACTGGCGCTGGACGCACTCGGCCGGGAACGCGAGGCGATCGACGCGATCAACGTCTACCCCGTCGCGGACGGGGACACCGGCACCAACCTCTACCTGACCGTGGAATCCGCGGCAGCGGCCGTGGAGGCGGTGTTCGCCGCCCACGAGACCGGTGCCTCGGCGCCCTCCACAGCCGACGCGGTCCGTGCCATGGCGCACGGGGCGCTGATCGGGGCCCGCGGGAACTCCGGCACGATCCTGGCGCAGCTGCTCCGCGGCATGGCCGGGGTCCTGGCCGAGGAGGCCGGCCAGGACCGGCTGCGCCGCGCGCTGGCCCGGGCCGCCGCATCCGCGCGCGAGGCCGTCGCCCATCCCGTCGAGGGCACGGTCCTGACCGTGGCCACCGCGGCAGCCGAGGCCGCCGGGCGGGCGGCGGGCGGCGCCGGCGCGGACGTGGTGGCGCAGGCGGCGTACGAGGGGGCGCGCACTGCCCTGGAAGCGACTCCGGGACAGCTTGCCGTCCTCGGCCGGGCCGGTGTCGTGGACGCCGGGGGACGGGGACTGGTGGCGGTCCTCGGGGCGCTGGTCGAGGCGGTCTCGGGACGGGCGCCGGAGGGGGCACCCGCCGCACGCGTCCCGTTCGCCGTGATCGGGGACTGCACCGCGGACGACCCCGAGGGCGGACCGGCCTTCGAGGTCATCTACCTGCTGGAGGCCGTGGACGCGGCCGTGGAGCGGCTGCGGACCCGGCTGGACGCGCTCGGCGACTCCCTCGTGGTGGTGGGGGGCGACGGGCTCTGGAACGTTCATGTGCACGTCGACGACGCGGGCGCCGCGGTGGAGGCCGGTGTCGAGGCCGGACGGCCGTACCGCATCCGGATCACCCACTTCGCCGCGGACCGGGTGCACGCCCGCCCCGAACCGGCCCAGCGCGCGGTCGTCGTGGTGGTCCCGGGCGACGGTCTCGGCGGCCTGTGCGCACAGGCCGGGGCGACGACGGTGCTCGCGCGCCCCGGGGAGCCGCCCGCCAGCGGCGAACTGGTCGACGCGATCCGCCGCGCCCACGCCCGCGAGGTGGTGCTCCTGCCCAACGACGGGGACCTGCGCCACACGGCCGCGGCCGCCGCCGAACAAGCCCGTACCGAGGGCGTCCGGGTCGCCCTGATCCCGACCCGCGCGGCGGTCCAGGGCATAGCGGCGCTGGCCGTCCACGAACCGGACCGCAGCTTCGACGAGGACGTGGTCGCGATGACCGCGGCGGCCGGCGCCACCCGCTACGCCGAACTGGCCGTCGCCGAGCGGCAGTCCTGGACGATGGCGGGGATCTGCCAGGCCGGCGACATCCTGGGCCTGATCGACGGCGATGTCGCCGTCATCGGCGAGAACGTCCCGGAGACGGCCCGCAACGTACTGGACCGGATGCTGGCGGCCGGCGGTGAACTGGTCACCCTGGTCCTGGGCGAGGAGGTCCCCGACGCACTGGCCGCCACGCTGGAGGAACACGTACGGGAGGGCTACCTGGCGGTGGACACGGTGGTCTACCGCGGCGGCCACCAGTGCGCTCCGCTCCTGATCGGCGTGGAGTAGGCACCGGCGGACCAGGGCGGCGCATCAAGCCCGTCCGGCGATCGAGGACGAGGCGGCGCGCCGGACGACCCCGGCGCCCCGCCCCCCCGTACGGCCCCCGCAACCTCCCGCACGTCGGACAACTGTCAGTGGCATGGTGTGCAATGGACCGCGTGTCTGCGTTCGACGAACCCCTCAAGAAGCTGCTCGGTGGCGCCACAGCGAAGGTGATGGCCGAGCACCTCGACCTGCACACGGTCGGCGATCTGCTGCATCACTACCCGCGCCGGTACGAGGAGCGCGGCCGGCTCACGGCGCTGACCGACCTCCCGCTCGACGAGCACGTGACGGTCGTCGCCCAGGTCGCCGACGCCCGCGTCATGGCGTTCAACAACGGGCGGGGCAAGCGCCTCGAAGTGACCCTCACCGACGGCCACGGCCGGCTCCAGCTGGTCTTCTTCGGCCATGGAGTCCACAAGCCGCACAAGGACCTGCTGCCGGGCCGGCGCGCCATGTTCGCCGGCAAGGTCTCCGTCTTCAACCGGAAGATGCAGCTCGCGCACCCCACGTACCAGCTGCTGGACGCCGAGTCCGCCGACGAGGACGGCGCTGCCGAGGCAGTGGACGCCTTCGCCGGGAAGCTGCTCCCGATCTACCCGGCCTGCAAGCAGCTCGACTCCTGGCGGATCGCCAAGGCGGTCGACGCGGTGCTGCCGAGCGCCCAGGAGGCCGTCGACCCGCTGCCGCCCGCGCTGCGCGAGGGGCGCGGGTTCACCGCGCTGCCCGAGGCGCTGGTGAAGATCCACCGGCCGCAGACCAAGGCCGACGTCGCGGCGGCCAGGGACCGGCTGAAGTGGGACGAGGCCTTCGTCCTCCAGGTCGCGCTGGCCCGCCGCAGATACGCGGACACCCAACTGCCCGCCGTCGCCCGCAGGCCCGTCCCCGACGGGATGCTCGACGCGTTCGACGGAAGACTGCCGTTCACTCTCACCGACGGCCAGCTCAAGGTCTCCAAGGAGATCTTCGACGACCTGGCGACCGAGCACCCGATGCACCGGCTGCTCCAGGGCGAGGTCGGCAGCGGGAAGACCCTGGTCGCGCTGCGCGCCATGCTCGCCGTCGTCGACGCGGGCGGTCAGGCCGCCATGCTCGCGCCGACCGAGGTCCTCGCCCAGCAGCACCACCGCTCCATCACCGAGATGATGGGGGAGCTCGCCGAGGGCGGCATGCTGGGCGGCTCCGACCGGGGCACCAAGGTCGTCCTGCTCACCGGTTCCATGGGCATGGCCGCCCGCCGTCAGGCCCTCCTCGACCTGGTCACCGGCGAGGCCGGGATCGTGATCGGCACCCACGCGCTGATCGAGGACAAGGTGAAGTTCCACGAGCTGGGCCTGGTCGTCGTCGACGAGCAGCACCGCTTCGGGGTGGAGCAGCGCGACGCCCTGCGCTCCAAGGGGAAGCAGCCCCCGCACCTGCTCGTCATGACCGCCACCCCCATTCCCCGCACGGTCGCCATGACCGTCTTCGGCGACCTGGAGACCTCCGTCCTGGACCAGCTGCCGGCCGGCCGTTCGCCGATCGCCAGCCATGTCGTCCCCGCCAAGGACAAGCCGCACTTCCTCAGCCGCGCCTGGGAACGCGTCCGCGAGGAAGTGGAGAACGGGCACCAGGCGTACGTGGTCTGCCCCCGCATCGGTGACGACGAGGACGAGGCGGCCAAGAAGAAGGGGAAGAAGGCCGCCGATGAGGAGGGGGACAAGCACCCGCCGCTCGCCGTGCTTGACACCGCCGAACAGCTCGCCAAGGGACCGCTGAGCGGCCTGCGCATCGAGGTGCTGCACGGCAGGATGCACCCCGACGACAAGGACGACGTGATGCGTCGCTTCGCCGCCGGAGAGGTGGACGTCCTGGTGGCCACCACGGTCATCGAGGTCGGGGTCAACGTCCCCAACGCCACCGCGATGGTCATCATGGACGCCGACCGGTTCGGCGTCTCCCAGCTGCACCAGCTGCGCGGCCGGGTCGGCCGCGGCTCGGCCCCCGGGCTCTGTCTGCTGGTCAGCGAGGCCCACGAGGCGAGCCCTGCCCGCGCCCGGCTCGCCGCCGTCGCCGCCACCCTCGACGGCTTCGAGCTGTCCCGCATCGACCTGGAGGAGCGCCGCGAGGGCGACGTCCTCGGCCAGGCCCAGTCCGGCGTCCGCTCCTCCCTGCGGGTCCTCAGCGTCATCGACGACGAGGAGGTCATCGCGGCCGCCCGCGAGGAGGCCGTCAGGGTCGTGGCCGCCGACCCCGGCCTGGAGCACCTGCCCGAGCTGCGCCTCGTCCTGGACGCCCTGCTGGACAAGGAGCGCGAGGAGTACCTCGACAAGGGGTGACGCGCCCCGTTCCCCGCGACGCCATATCGTGGGTGGCACGGCGCCCGCAGCACCCTGCACGCCGCCCCGACCCGAGGATCAGACACCCATGACCCGCGTGATCGCCGGCTCGGCCGGCGGACGCCGCCTGGCCGTCCCGCCCGGCACCGGCACCCGCCCCACATCCGACCGCGCGCGCGAGGGCCTGTTCTCCACCTGGCAGGCGCTCCTCGGCACCCTCGACGGCGTCCGGATCGCCGATCTGTACGCGGGCTCGGGCGCCGTCGGCCTCGAAGCGCTCTCCCGGGGCGCGGTCCACGCGCTGCTCGTGGAGGCCGATGCCAAGGCCGTCCGTACCCTCCGGGACAACGTCCGCACCCTCGGACTGCCCGGCGCCGAGGTCCGGGCCGGCAAAGCCGAACAGATCGTGACAGGACCGGCGCCCGCCGACCCCTACGACGTGGTGTTCCTGGACCCGCCGTACGCCGTCACCGACGACGATCTTGGCGAGATCCTGCTCACACTCCGTGCTCAGGGGTGGCTCTCGGGCGATGCGCTCGTCACCGTGGAGCGCAGCACCAGAGGCGGAGAATTCAGCTGGCCCAAGGGATTCGAGCCATTGCGGGCCCGTCGCTACGGCGAGGGAACGCTTTGGTACGGTCGCGCCGCCGCTACGTGCGAAGACGCACGATGACCGGACCGGAGAGCGAGGGAATCAAGTTGCGCCGCGCCGTCTGCCCGGGGTCGTTCGACCCCATCACCAATGGACATCTCGACATCATCGGCCGCGCCTCGAAGCTGTACGACGTCGTACATGTCGCGGTGATGATCAACCAGTCCAAGAAGGGTCTGTTCACGGTCGAGGAGCGGATCGACATGATCCGCCAGGTCACCGCGGACTTCGGCAACGTCCAGGTCGAGTCCTTCCACGGACTGCTGGTCGACTTCTGTAAGCAGCGCGACATCCCGGCGATCGTGAAGGGTCTGCGGGCCGTCAGCGACTTCGACTACGAACTGCAGATGGCCCAGATGAACAACGGGCTCTCGGGTGTCGAAACGCTCTTCGTGCCGACCAATCCGACCTACAGTTTCCTGTCGTCCTCCCTGGTCAAGGAGGTGGCGACCTGGGGCGGCGACGTCTCGCACCTGCTGCCGCCACTGGTCCGGGAGGCCCTGACGGAACGCCTCGCTCAGCGTTGAGACGCTGACAGTCCGTCACCAGGTGTCGGACGGGCGCCGACTGGCCGTACAGTCGTCCCGTCCGTCTCCAATCGGCAGTAGAGAGTGGCGAGCACACGGTGGACGTGCAGAAGAAGCTCGACGAGATCGTCGAAGCGGTCGGGAGCGCCCGGTCGATGCCCATGTCGGCGTCCTGCGTGGTCAACCGCGCCGAACTGCTCGCGATGCTCGAAGAGGTGCGCGAGGCCCTGCCCGGCTCGCTGGCGCAGGCCGCGGAGCTCATCGGCGGCCACGAGCAGCTGGTCGAGCAGGCCCGTCAGGAGGCCGGGCGGATCATCGAGACCGCTCACGCCGAGCGCGGCTCGCTGATCTCCGACACCGAGATCGCCCGGCGCTCCCAGGCCGAGGCCGACCGGATCCTCGGTGAGGCCCGCAAGGACGCCGAGGAGATCCGCGCCGAGGCCGACGAGTACGTCGACAGCAAGCTCGCCAACTTCGAGGTCGTCCTCACCAAGACCATCGGCTCCGTCGACCGGGGCCGCGAGAAGCTCCTCGGCCGCGGCCAGGGCTTCGACGAGCAGGGCTACGAGGACCCGGACTTCGCCGAGGCACCCGAGCGCAGCGCCGACCCGGCCACGCTCCAGCGCCGGGCCGACGAGTACGTCGACACCAAGCTCGGCGCCTTCGAGGCGGTGCTCGCCAAGACCCTGGAGGCGGTTGGCCGGGGCCGGCAGAAGCTGCACGGCCGGGTCGCCACCGACGACCTCGGTGCGCACATGGCCGCCCAGGACGCCGCGGGCGGCCAGAGCCGCACGAGCGACGAGGACCACTGGGCCGGGCTGGCCGAGATCGCCACCCCGGAGCCGCAGCAGGTGCCCCAGCAGCTGCCTCCCCAGCCCGATCCGCACTTCCCCGTCCAGGCCGAGCCGCAGTACGCGCAGGCGTACGCCTACCAGGACCAGCCCCAGCAGGACGTGTACGGCTATCAGCAGCAGCCGGACCCCTATGCGGGCTACCAGCAGCAGGGCTACGACCCGAATCAGGTCCAGCTGCCCGTGCAGGGCTACGACGCCTGGCAGCAGCAGCCCGCTCAGCCCCAGCAGCCCCTCCAGCAGCAAGGCGAAGGCGCTCTGGACGAGACCAGCCTGTTCGACACGGGCATGATCGACCTGGACCAGCTCCGCCGGTACGAACAGGAGCGCTGACCGGCCGCCGGGGCCGGTCGGGGAGCTGCTCAGGGGCCGGGTTCGGACCGGATTGGGAGCTGGGCGGTGGTTCAAGTATCCTGGTTCTTCGGTCGCGCGTATGTCCGCGATCCAGGCTGCCCGCTTCGGCTCCGGAGCAGGTCGGCCCCTCCCCACCACGCGTGATGCGCATGATTCGAAAGCAGGAAAAGCCCTGAACGGCCACCTCGACCACCGAAACCCTCTCGTGTTCGATACGCACGAGCTGGGTCGGCGTCCCGGTGCCATGAAGCGGCTGACCCGCTCGGTGGACGCCCCCAAGGACTTCGGTATCGACGGGGTCGTGGGTGTGCCGGAAGGCTCACCCGTGGAGCTGGACGTCCGCCTCGAATCGGTCATGGAAGGTGTGCTTGTCACAGGCACCGCCCGTGCATCGGCCGAGGGGGAGTGCGTAAGGTGTCTGGAGCCGCTGAGCCTTGAGGTCGAGGCGGACTTCCAGGAGATGTTCTCGTACCCTGACGCCGATGACCGGAACCGCAGCAAGACGGCGGACCCGGTCGACGACGCCGAGGACGACGAGGACAGGTTCTTCCTCGAGGACGGTCTGTTCGACCTCGAGTCGGTGCTGCGTGATGCGGTGGTGCTCGCACTGCCGATGCAGCCGGTGTGCCGGGAGACCTGTGCCGGTCTGTGCTCCGAATGCGGAGTCAGGCTGGACGAGAACCCCGGTCACCACCACGAAGCCCTCGACATCCGTTGGGCGGCATTGCAAGGACTCGCCGAGACCGTTCAGGACGGCGAGAAGGACAACATGGGCGGCGCCGAACCTGGCGTCGACGAGAAGCAGGAGAAGTAGCCGTGGCTGTTCCGAAGCGGAAGATGTCGCGCAGCAACACGCGCCACCGCCGGTCGCAGTGGAAGGCTGCGGTCCCCACCCTGGTTTCGTGCGAGCGTTGCCGGGAGCCGAAGCTGCAGCACATTGCGTGCCCCAGCTGCGGCACGTACAACAAGCGCCAGGTCCTCGAGGTCTGAGCGGCTGGTGAGAGGCCCGATGTCTGAGTTGTCCCAAGCCAAGAAGCAGGCAGACAACGTCAACACAGCCTCGTCCCACACGCTTCTGGAAGGGCGGCTCGGGTACCACCTCGAGTCCGCCCTTCTGGTGCGTGCGCTGACCCATCGTTCGTACGCGTACGAGAACGGCGGTCTGCCCACCAACGAGCGACTCGAATTCCTCGGGGATTCGGTGCTCGGCCTGGTGGTCACGGACACGCTGTACCGCACTCACCCCGACCTGCCTGAAGGCCAGCTGGCCAAATTGCGGGCCGCGGTAGTCAACTCGCGTGCGCTTGCGGAAGTGGGCCGCGGTCTTGAACTCGGCTCCTTCATCCGGCTCGGCCGCGGTGAAGAGGGCACGGGTGGCCGGGACAAGGCGTCCATCCTCGCCGACACCCTTGAAGCGGTGCTCGGTGCGGTCTATCTCGATCAGGGCCTCGGCGCGGCCTCGGAGCTGGTTCACCGGCTCTTCGACCCGCTGATCGACAGGTCCTCGAACCTCGGCGCCGGCCTGGACTGGAAGACCAGTCTCCAGGAGCTCACCGCGAGCGAGAGCCTCGGAGTCCCCGAGTACCTCGTCACGGAGACCGGCCCGGACCACGAGAAGACCTTTACTGCTGCTGCTCGCGTCGGTGGTGTCTCGTACGGCACCGGCACCGGCCGTAGCAAGAAGGAAGCGGAGCAACAGGCGGCGGAATCCGCCTGGCGCGAGATCACTGCCGCCGCGGAGGCGCGGGAAGCTGTGGCCGAGGCCGCAGCCGACGGAGGGGCCGCCGACACCCCTGCCGACCCGCCGGCGTCCACGGACGTCGCTCCGGCCTGACCCGAGTACCCCTCGGTGCCCTGTGCACCGGGGGGTTCTCTCTGTCCGGAACCGGATCCACACACAGCTGAAGGAGCGATACGGTGCCGGAGCTGCCCGAGGTCGAAGTCGTACGACGCGGTCTCCAGCGATGGGTGACCGGGCGCACGGTCGATGAGGTCGAGGTACTGCACCCGAGGGCGGTCCGCCGTCATCTCGCGGGGGGCGTGGACTTCGCGGCCCGGCTCGGAGGTATCCGTTTCGGACCGGCGATGCGCCGCGGCAAATACCTCTGGGTGCCGCTGGACGACACCTCCAGCTCCCTCCTCGGCCACCTCGGCATGAGCGGTCAGCTGCTCGTGCAGCCCGAGGACGCCGCCGACGAGAAGCACCTGCGGATCAGGATCCGGTTCGACGACTCCCTCGGCACCGAACTCCGCTTCGTCGACCAGCGCACCTTCGGCGGGCTCTCGCTCCACGACAGCGCCGCCGGCAGCACGGACGGGCTGCCCGACACCATCGCGCACATCGCCCGCGATCCGCTGGATCCGGAATTCGACGACGCGGCCTTCCACACGGCACTGCGACTGCGCCGCACGACGGTCAAGCGCGCCCTGCTCGACCAGTCACTGATCAGCGGGGTCGGCAACATCTACGCGGACGAGGCGCTGTGGCGCGCCAGGCTGCACTACGACCGGCCGACCGCGACGCTGACCCGGCCCGCATCGGCCGAGCTGCTCGGCCATGTCCGCGACGTGATGAACGCGGCGCTGGAGCAGGGCGGCACGAGCTTCGACAGCCTCTACGTCAATGTGAACGGCGAGTCGGGCTACTTCGACCGGTCGCTCGACGCCTACGGCCGCGAGGACGAACCCTGCCACCGCTGCGGTACGGCGATGCGCCGCCGGCCCTGGATGAACAGGTCCAGCTACTTCTGCCCGCGCTGCCAGCGCCCGCCCCGCCCGTAGGACTGACTCGTACTACGGGGCCGCGCGGACCGCATGGACCTCGTCGTAACGGCTGCGGGCGGCCAGGACCTCGTCCATCCGGCCCTCGACGAGGTGGATCAGTCCGAGCAGCCGCTCGGCGACCTGCTGTCCCAGAGGGGTGAGCTCGTAGTCGACGCGGGGCGGGTTGGTGGGCTGTGCCTCACGGTGCACCAGACCGTCCCGTTCCAGCGCGTGCAGTGTCTGGGACAGCATCTTCTCGCTCACACCGTCGACCCGGCGGCGCAGCGCGTTGAAGCGGAGACTGCCCTCGTACAGGGCGCCGAGCGTCAGACTTCCCCAGCGGCCGGTGGCATGCTCCAGGGTGCCGCGCGAGGGGCACCGCTTGGAGAACACGTCGAAGGCCCATGCCTCGTCCGGACAGCCGTCCGCCCCGCTGTCACCGTTCTCGTCCATGCAAACCAGCGTACGCCCGCACAGCGCTCTCCTCGGGGTTGCGCAATCCGAGGGAGAGCCGGTGGGGCGTACGGGCAGGAGCGGGTGGTGAGGTCGGGCGGGTACGGCTCAGAAGCCGAAGTCCTGGGTCCACCAGGGGCCGCCCGCGCCGGTGTGGACACCCACTCCGAGCGTCTTGTAATCGCAGTTGAGAATGTTTGCCCGGTGGCCGTCGCTGTTCATCCAGGCGTCCATCACGGCCTGGGCGTCGGCCTGGCCGCGGGCGATGTTCTCGCCGCCGAGGTTGTCCACGCCGGCCTTGGCGGCACGGTCCCAGGGGCTGTTGCCGTCGGGGTCGGTGTGGTCGAAGAAGTCGCGCGCCGCCATGTCGTCGCTGAAGTTCTGGGCGAGTGAGGCCAGCGAGCTGCTTGCCGTCACCGGGCTGCAGCCGACCTTGGCACGCTCCTGGTTGACCAGGGAGAGCACGGCGGCCTGGGCCGAGGTGTTGGCGGGCGGCGTGGTCTTGCGGGGGGCCGGGGCGGAAGAGGTCGAGGGGGCCGGTGCGGCCGCCGCCGAGGTCTTCGTCCTGGTGGGGCTCTTCGCCGTCCCGGCCGCGGGAGCCTTGGAGGCGGAAGCCCGCTGGGACGGCTCCTTCTTCTTCGCCTCCTTCGTCGGCGCGGAGGTCTTGGCGGAGGTCTTCGAAGGGGACGAGGACGCCTTGGCGTCGGCGGAGGAGGCCGGCTTCGTGGGCCCGTCCGTGCGGTCGGTGCCGCGGCTGGCCGTGTCGGACGCGGTTCCCCGGTCGGCGGGCGGGGTGGTGGAACCGCCCTGGGTCAGCAGGTCCGGAGCACCCTCGGAGCGCACTTGGTCGGCGGCCGAACCGCCGCCCAGGTAGTTGTCACCGCCGGGCAGCAGACCGGAGGCCACGGCGACGGCTCCGACGGCCATGGCCGCGGAGACACCGAGCAGTCCCGTACGTACCGGCAGCCCCGAACGCTTCTTGCGGCGGTCTCCCCGGCTCCTGCCCGCGTCCCATTCCGCGTGCTCTTCAGCGGCGGGAGCTGCGGCGGAGCGTCGATGGCGTCCCATCTGCTGTGCCCTTCTGACGACCTGGACGCCGTTTTCGACGCCATGGTGGCTCACCCGATCGAGTGAAGCTTTTGCGAGGGGACTGTACGCCATGGCGTTTCGACGAGAAGTGCTCCGAGAGCAATTGGCCGGTTAGCGTTCGGGCATGAACGAAGATGTACGGCTCACCGCCTGGGTACGCGGCCGAGTACAGCAAGTAGGGTTCCGCTGGTTCACCAGGGCAAACGCTCTGGAGATCGGCGGCCTCGCCGGATTCGCCCTCAATCTCGACGACGGCAGGGTGCAGGTGGTGGCCGAGGGGCGGCGTGAGAATTGCCACCGTCTCCTGGACTGGCTGCGCTCCGACGACACACCCGGCCGCGTTGACGGTGTCACTGAGATCTGGGACACCCCGAGGGGTGGATATGAGGGCTTCGCGATCCGCTGATCCGGTCCCTTCGAGGAGCGGGAAAGCACCACATGTTCGGGTCGTGTTCGAGGCGCGGCGTGCAGTGGCGGCGAGGGGTGTCGTCATGCGTACACATGAAATGACCTGCGGAAGAGCACGGTGGTTGCCAAGTCCGGGTTGTCGTGCGAGGCTGCGGCGAGAAGGATGATCTCCGTGCCGCTGAGGGCCCCGCAGGAGAGTCGCGCCGCATGATCGCCAAGCCGCGCGCCCCCGGGACGCCCCTCTCTACAGCGTGTGATCGTGTTGACCGTCAAACTTTTTGGTGAGACGCTGAAAACCCCGCGCACCTTAGCTGTTCGGCAGCAGAACAGCAGTGAACACATGGCACTGCCGAGCACCGCGGGTGCGATTCCCTCACGACCCACACCGCATCGGTCGGTCACTCAGTGTGGAGGACCACTCATCATGGCAAAGGCGCTTCTCGGTTACGTCGGCGGTTCCGACCCGCGACTCCTCGCCGAGATGCGACGGCTTCAGCAGCGCGTCCAGGATCTTGAATCCGAGATCGTACGGATTCAGGACGAGAACGACGCGCTCAACGCCGCCGCTCAGCACCAGGAGTCGCTGCTCGACAGCATCGACATCGACGTACCTCAGGCGGAGCCGGCGCTGACCTGACCCATGGCCCTCGGGGCCGGTCGGGCTGCACGCGTCAGCCGCACGGAACATCGCCGGATCGCCACCGGATCATTGAAGATCGATTGCGCTGAACCGCGTTTTCATCTGTCTCGTCATTGATCCGGCATGCGCGTCTCCACGGAGGCGTCCATCCGGCGACGCAGCATTGCACAAGTTTTGGCAGCATTGCACAAGATTTGCAGGGGACGCTTCGGCGTCCCTTCTTTCTTTTCCCCTCCGAACCCCGCCCGTCCCGCCCCGGACGTACACCCCTTCCCTTACCGTCTGATGTGCCCTGCACCTTCATCAGCGAAACCGAGAGCGAAAGGTAGAGTCCGGCGGCGTGCATCTCAAGGCCCTGACCCTGCGTGGTTTCAAATCGTTCGCCTCCGCCACGACCCTGCGGTTCGAACCCGGGATCACATGTGTCGTCGGCCCCAATGGGTCGGGCAAGTCCAATGTGGTGGACGCGCTCTCCTGGGTCATGGGGGAGCAGGGTGCCAAATCCCTGCGCGGCGGCAAGATGGAGGACGTGATCTTCGCCGGTACCACCGGGCGGCCCCCGCTCGGCAGGGCCGAGGTCTCGCTGACCATCGACAATTCCGACGGCGCACTGCCCATCGAGTACGCCGAGGTGACGATCACCCGGATCATGTTCCGCAACGGCGGCAGCGAATACCAGATCAATGGCGACACCTGCCGTCTGCTGGACATCCAGGAACTCCTCTCGGACTCAGGCATCGGCCGGGAGATGCATGTCATCGTCGGCCAGGGCCAGCTGGACTCCGTACTCCACGCCGACCCCATGGGGCGCCGCGCCTTCATCGAGGAGGCCGCCGGCGTACTGAAGCACCGCAAGCGCAAGGAGAAGGCGCTGCGGAAGCTGGACGCGATGGGTGCGAACCTGGCCCGCGTCCAGGACCTCACCGACGAACTGCGCCGGCAGCTCAAGCCGCTCGGCCGGCAGGCGGCGGTCGCACGCCGGGCCGCCGTCATCCAGGCCGATCTGCGCGACGCCCGGCTGCGACTGCTCGCCGACGACCTGGTGCGGCTGCACACGGCGCTGCGCAGCGAGATCGCCGACGAGGCCGAGCTGAAGCAGCGCCGGGAGGCGGCCGAGGCGGAACTCAAGGCGGCCCTGGGGCGTGAGGCGGAACTCGAGGACGAGGTACGGCGGCTGACCCCGCGGCTCCAGCGCGCCCAGCAGACCTGGTACGAGCTCTCGCAGCTGGCCGAGCGGGTACGCGGCACGATCTCGCTGGCCGACGCCCGGGTGAAGAGTGCCACCGCACCGCCGGAGGAGGAGCGGCGCGGGCGCGATCCCGAGGACATGGAGCGCGAGGCCGCCCGGATCCGCGAGCAGGAGGCCGAGCTGACCGCGGCACTGGAAGCGGCGGAGCACGCCCTGGAGGACACCTCCTCCCACCGGTCCGAGCTGGAGCGGGAGTTGGCGGCCGAGGAGCGCAGGCTGAAGGACGCGGCCCGCGCCCTGGCGGACCGCCGCGAAGGACTCGCCCGGCTGAGCGGCCAGGTCAACGCGGCCCGCAGCCGCGCCGGTTCGGCACAGTCGGAGATCGACCGGCTGGCCGCGTCCCGCGACGAGGCGCGGGAGCGGGCGGTCGCCGCCCAGGAGGAGTACGAGCAGCTGAAGGCTGAGGTCGACGGCCTGGACGCCGGGGACGCCGAGCTCGGCGAGCGGCACGAGGCCGCCAGGAGCGAGCTGAAGGAGGCGGAGGCCGCACTCTCCGCCGCCCGGGAGGCCGCCACCGCCGCCGAACGCGAGCGCGCCGCGGTCGCGGCCCGCCATGACGCACTGGCCCTCGGGCTGCGCCGCAAGGACGGCACCGGCGTGCTGCTGGGCGCCCGGGACCGGCTGACGGGCCTGCTCGGGCCTGCCGCGGAACTGCTCACGGTGGCCCCCGGACACGAGGTCGCGGTGGCCGCCGCCCTGGGAGCGGCCGCGGACGCGGTGGCGGTGACGGATCCGGCCACCGCCGCGGAGGCCATCCGGCTGCTGCGGAAAATGGACGCGGGGCGAGCGTCGCTGCTGCTCGGTGCCGGAGCCGGACCCGCAGGCGGGGGGAGTACCGGGGTGCCCGCCGGCGGTGGAGATGTGCCCGGCGGGGTCGATGCGGTGGGACACGTACCCGGTCAGGGCACGGAGGTGCAGACCGCGCCCCGGGACGAGGCCGCCCATCTGCCGGGGCAGGCGGCGGAGCGGGTGCAGCCGCTCGCCCGGAACCCGGACGGAGCCACGCAGGGCCCGGACGGAGCCACGCAGGGCCCGGACGGAGCCGGCCCGGGCCCGGACGGATCGGTGTCGGGTGAGGACCGGACGGGTCAGGGCCCGGACGGGACGGAGCAGGCGTACGCGGGCCGGCCTGCCGCGCTGGCCGTCGACGGCCGGGGGACCCCCGCCGTCGCCGATCTCGTCAGCGGTCCCGTCGAACTGATGGCCGCAGTACGCAGGCTGGTGCGGGACATGGTGGTCGTCGGGACGCTGGAGGACGCCGAGGACCTGGTGGCCGCCCACCCCGCACTGACGGCGGTGACCGGCGAGGGGGACGTCCTCTCGGCGCACTTCGCGCACGGTGGTTCCGCGGGGGCGCCCAGTCTCCTCGAAGTCCAGGCGTCCGTGGACGAGGCGGCCGCCGAGCTGGCCGAACTGGCGGTGCGGTGCACGGGGCTGGCCGAGGCACAGCAGCTCGCGGTGCACCGCCGCGGCACCGTTGCCGCGCTCGTCGAGGAGCTCGGGGAGCGGCGCAGGGCCGCCGAGCGGGAGAAGTCCGGGGTGGCCCAGCAGCTCGGGCGGCTGGCCGGCCAGGCGCGGGGCGCCGCGGGCGAGGCCGAACGGATGGCCGCCTCCGCCGCCCGCGCCCAGGAGGCTCTGGAGCGGGCGACCCAGGACGCGGAGGAGCTGGCCGAGCGGCTGCTCGTCGCCGAGGAGGCGTCCGGCGACGGCATGGACGAGGAACCGGACACCGCCGTGCGCGACCGGCTCGCCGCCGACGGCGCCAATGCCCGGCAGACCGAGATGGAGGCCCGGCTCCAGCTGCGTACCCATGAGGAGCGGGTCAGGGCGCTGGCCGGCCGCGCCGACTCCCTCGACCGCGGTGCCCGTGCCGAACGGGAGGCCAGGGCCCGAGTCGAGCAGCGCAGGGCCCGGCTGCGCCACGAGGCCGCGGTGGCCTCGGCCGTGGCGTCCGGTGGCCGTCAGCTGCTGGCCCACGTCGAGGTGTCCGTCGTGCGGGCGGAGGAGGAGCGGGTCGCCGCCGAGGCTTCGAAGGCCGAACGGGAGCGCGAGCTGGCGGCCGAGCGCCATCAGGGCCGCGAGCTCAAGGGGGAGCTCGACAAGCTGACGGACTCGGTCCACCGCGGTGAGGTGCTCGGCGCCGAGAAGCGGCTGCGGATAGAGCAGCTGGAGGCGAAGGCCCTGGAGGAGCTGGGCGTGGAGCCGGCCGGTCTGGCCGCGGAGTACGGGCCCGACCAGCTCGTGCCGCCGTCCCCGGCCGCGGAGGGCGAGGAGCTGCCGGAGGATCCGGAGCATCCGCGTAACCAGCCGAAGCCCTTCGTCAGGGCCGAGCAGGAGAAGCGGCTCAAGTCGGCCGAACGGGCGTACCAGCAACTCGGGAAGGTGAATCCGCTCGCCCTCGAGGAGTTCTCGGCGCTGGAGGAGCGGCACAAGTTCCTCTCGGAGCAGCTCGAGGACCTGAAGAAGACCCGGGCCGATCTGATGCAGGTCATCAAGGAGGTCGACGAGCGGGTCGAGCAGGTCTTCACCGAGGCCTACCGGGACACAGCCCGCGAGTTCGAGGGCGTCTTCTCGCGCCTCTTCCCGGGCGGCGAGGGGCGGCTCATCCTGACCGATCCGGACAACATGCTCGCGACCGGAGTGGATGTCGAGGCCCGGCCGCCCGGCAAGAAGGTCAAGCGGCTCTCCCTGCTGTCCGGTGGTGAACGGTCGCTGACGGCAGTGGCGTTGCTGGTCTCGATCTTCAAGGCCCGGCCGAGTCCGTTCTATGTGATGGACGAGGTCGAGGCGGCGCTCGACGACACCAACCTCCAGCGGCTGATCCGGATCATGGAGGAGCTCCAGGAGAGCTCCCAGCTCATTGTGATCACGCACCAGAAGCGGACGATGGAGGTCGCCGACGCGCTCTACGGCGTCTCGATGCAGGGTGACGGGGTCTCGAAGGTCATCAGCCAGCGGCTGCACTGAGCCTTTACCTGAGCTTCAAGTCTTCAACGTACCTTTTGGGTGATTCTGGGTGAATGTCAGCAAGAAAGGTAATTTTGCCTTCAGGATTTGAACACATGACCTCTGCGAGGTTGTTTTGCGTTCAAGTGGTGGCAGGGCTGAACTTATGCGCCACTGAGAACAGCTCACCCCCCACGCCTGCGTTGCGGCCAGGCACCAGGAGTTCACGTGACCAGCACATCGCAGGGACCAGAGTCCGGAGCCCGAGCGGCCCACCCGGACCACCTCGGCCATGTCATCTTCATTACGGCAGCCGCTGCGATGGGTGGCTTCCTCTTCGGCTACGACAGTTCCGTGATCAACGGAGCGGTCGAGGCCATCCGCGGCCGGTACGACATCGGCTCAGGCACGCTCGCCCAGGTCATCGCCATCGCCCTGATCGGATGTGCGATCGGCGCGGCCACCGCGGGACGTATCGCCGACCGCATCGGCCGCATCCGCTGCATGCAGATCGCCTCGGTCCTCTTCACGATCAGCGCCGTCGGTTCCGCGCTGCCGTTCGCGCTCTGGGATCTGGCGATGTGGCGCATCATCGGCGGCTTCGCCATCGGCATGGCCTCGGTGATCGGCCCGGCCTACATCGCGGAGGTCTCACCCCCCGCCTACCGCGGCCGTCTCGGCTCCTTCCAGCAGGCGGCGATCGTCATCGGCATCGCCATCTCGCAGCTGGTCAACTACGGCATCCTGCAGATCGCCGACGGCGACCAGCGTGGCAAGATCGGCGGCCTCGAGGCCTGGCAGTGGATGCTCGGCGTGATGGTCGTGCCCGCGATCCTGTACGGGCTGCTCTCCTTCGCGATCCCGGAGTCGCCGCGGTTCCTGATCTCGGTCGGCAAGAAGGACCGGGCCCGGCAGATCCTGTCGGAGGTCGAGGGCAACGGCGTCGATCTCGACGCCCGGGTGACCGAGATCGAGACCGCGATGCACCGCGAGCACAAGTCGACCTTCAAGGACCTGCTGGGCAGCCGCTTCGGCTTCCTGCCCATCGTCTGGGTCGGTATCGGCCTGTCGGTCTTCCAGCAGCTCGTCGGCATCAACGTGGCGTTCTACTACTCCGCGACGCTGTGGCAGTCGGTCGGCATCGACCCGACCGACTCGTTCTTCTACTCGTTCACCACCTCGATCATCAACATCATCGGCACGGTGATCGCGATGGTTCTGGTGGACCGGGTGGGCCGTCGCCCGCTGGCCCTCGTCGGCTCGTGCGGTATGGCCGTCGCCCTGGCCTTCGAGGCGTGGGCCTTCTCCGCCGACCTGGTCGACGGCAAACTTCCCAACACCCAGGGCGTGGTCGCGCTCGTCGCCGCCCATGTGTTCGTGCTCTTCTTCGCCCTGTCGTGGGGCGTCATCGTCTGGGTCTTCCTCGGTGAGATGTTCCCGAACCGGATCCGTGCCGCGGCGCTCGGTGTCGCCGCCTCGGCCCAGTGGATCGCGAACTGGGCGATCACCGCGAGCTTCCCGAGCCTCGCCGACTGGAACCTGTCGGGCACCTACATCATCTACGCCTGCTTCGCCACGCTCTCGATCCCCTTCGTCATCAAGTTCGTCAAGGAGACCAAGGGCAAGGCGCTGGAGGAGATGGGCTGATCCCCGCTACCCGTCTCCTCGAATCCGTAGGGCCCCGTCCCGCGCCCGTGGGACGGGGCCCTACGCACGTTCACCCCCCGGTCGCCTCGCAGAACAGCCGCAGGCTGCGCCACCCCTCCTCGACCGGCATCCCGCCGCACAGGGGGTGGAGTACCAGGCTGTCCAGCTCCTGGCCCAGGTCCGCGCACGCCTCCGGGGTGACGATCCGGTAGACGCCCTCCTCGCGCAGCTCCGCCACCGTCGTCGCCGCCGAACGGACGGCGGAGCGGATGTCCTTGGACTGCCAGGAGGAGTACGTACGCGCCTCGTGCAGGAAGTGCTCCCCGTACGCGGCCCACGTCCGGTCCGGGTCCTCGGACACATGCAGCAGCGGTGTCTCGGCCGCGGGCATCATGCAGAAGCCCTCCGTGCCGTGCTCCGCGCGCTGTTCGTGGTAGTACGCCTCCAGCTCCGGCAGATGCGCGCTCGGGAACAGCGGCAGCCCCAGCCGGGCCGCCCGCCGCGCCGCCGCCCGCGAGCTGCCGCCCACCAGCAGCAGTGGGTGCGGGCTGGTGTACGGCCGCGGGGTGACCGTGACCGTACGGCCGCGGAACTCGAACGGCTCCCCGGTCCACGCCCGCAGCAGCGTCTCCAGCAGCTCGTCCTGGAGCCGGCCCCGCCTGCCCCATTCGACGCCTGCTCGCTCGTACTCCTCGGGGCGGTAGCCGATCCCCGCGACCGTCACGAGCCGGCCCGCGCCGAGCAGGTCGAGCACCGCGATGTCCTCCGCCAGCCGCAACGGGTCGTGCAGCGGACCGATGATCGCGGAGACCGTGACCGCGATCCGGCGGGTGGCGCCGAATACGGCACCGGCGAAGACGAACGGGGAGGGCAGCCAGGAGTTGGCGGCCCCGTGGTGCTCCTCGGTCTGCACGGTGTCGATGCCGTGCTCGTCGGCGTACGCGGCCATGTCCAGTGAGGCGCGGTAGCGGGCCGAGAGCGAGGCGGGTGTGGCATCGGGATCGACGAGGTTGAACCGGACGACTGTGAAGGCCATGACACTGTCCCCTGGGTCCTGTCTGGAGGGCTGGCGAGGCCGGACAGTAGCTGACGAGGCGTCAGAAGTGTAGGGGTGTGCCGGTACGCCCTGCGTGGGGGCGCGGCAGCGCCGCGTAGAGACCGCCCGAGACGGCGATCGTGACGGCCCAGCCGAGGCCGTTGCGCCCGGGCCAGGTGGTGGCGAGCGGACCGGTGAACCACTCCACGCGGGTCAGCAGCAGCCCCACCAGCAGGCCTGCGGCCCAGGCCCCGACGGCCGGCCGGGCGAAGCCGCCGGTGTACCAGTAGGCGCTGGTGGGAGTGGTGTCCATGAGTGCCACCGGATCGTAGGCACGGCCCCGCAGCTGATCGACGCCGAAGACGCCGATCCAGGCCGAGAACGTCACCGCGAGCAGGTTCAGGAAGGAGATGAACGAATCGATGAAACTGTTCACCACCAGCATCAGCAGTGATCCCAGGAACAGGCTGATCGCGGCATTCACGCCGACGGCCCAGGCGCGCGGGACGCGGAATCCCAGCGTCTGTGCGGTGAATCCCGCCGAATACATCGACATGGCGTTGATCAGCACCATGCCGAGCACTGCGACGAGCAGATAGGGCACCGCGATCCAGTCCGGCAGCAATACGCCGATGAAGGAGACCGGATCGCGGGTCACGGCCAGTTCCGGTGCGCCGACGGCCATCACCGCCCCCATCAGCACCATCGGCAGGAACACGATTCCCGCACCGCCCATCGTCGCCGCGACCATCGCCCGGCCGGATGCGGTGCGCGGCAGATAGCGGGTGAAGTCCGGGCCGGTGGGGGCCCAGCTGATGCCGCCTGCGGCCAGGGTGCCGATGCCCGCGACCATCATCGACGTCGGTCCGGCCGGCCGGTCCAGGACGTCCCTCCAGGGGGTCGCGCCGGCCAGATGCACCAGGACGAGGACGCTGAACCCGCCGAAGACGCAGGCGGACCACGTGCAGCACACCCGCAGCGCCCGCACCCCCAGCCCCGACAGCAGGAAGCCGGCCGCCACGAAGCCCGTCAGGGTCACCATGATCAGCGCGGACGTGCTCCGGACGCCGAAAAGCAGATCGAGCACGGCCAGCACCGCATAGGCGCCGGTGACCGCGTTCACCGTCTCCCAGCCCCAGCGGGCGACCCAGATCAGCACACCGGGCGCCAGATTGCCCCGCTGCCCGAAGACGGCCCGGGAGAGTGCCATGCCGGGCGATCCGCCGCGTTTCCCGGCAACGGAGATCAGTCCGACGAGGCCGTACGAGACGACCGGGGCGGCAACCGCGACGACCAGGACCTGCCAGAAGCTCAGCGCGTTGTAGACGACGAGGCCGGCACCCGTGGTGAGCAGCAGCACGGTCATATTGGCCGCGACCCAGGTGGGGAAGAGGGTCAGGACCCGGCCGGTGCGCTCGCTGTCGGGCACGGGGTCCAGGCCACGGGTCTCCACGGCGAAGATCGTACCGTTTCCGGCATATGGCGCATAACGCCTGGGTGAATTCGACGGCGCGGCTCATCCCGGCCGGGCGGTGGGCGCCGTCCGGAGCGTGTCCGGCCGCCCGTCACCGGGTCCGGCGCGCCCCGGTTCCCCCTGCCGGACTGCGGGTTCCCCGATTGTCCCCGCACGTGACCGATACTGGGTGGGTTATGGAATTCGTCATCCTTGCTGTAGTCATCGCCCTGGTCGCGGTCGGCGTGATCAGCGGGCTCGTGGTCAGCAGCCGCAAGAAGAAGCAGCTGCCCCCGGCACCGTCGAGCACGCCGACCATCACTCCTCCCGCCGAGCCCCATGTCGGCGAGGAGGCCGAGACGCCGCGCGACGCATCGCGCCGCACCATCGAGGAGGTCGGGCCCCCGCCCGGCGAGGCCGCCGAGGAGCAGGCTCCGGAGACACCCGAAGCCCCCGCGCTCGACGTCCCCGAGCCCACGGCCGGCCGCCTTGTCCGGCTGCGGGCCCGGCTCGCCCGCTCGCAGAACTCCCTCGGCAAGGGGCTCCTCACGCTCCTGTCCCGGGACAACCTCGACGAGGACACCTGGGAGGAGATCGAGGACACCCTCCTCACCGCGGACGTCGGCGTCGCCCCCACCCAGGAGCTGGTGGAACGGCTCCGTGAGCGTGTCCGGGTCCTCGGCACCCGTACCCCCGAGGGCCTGCGCACCCTGCTGCGCGAGGAGCTCGTCACCCTGCTCGGCACCGACTTCGACCGTGCCGTCAAGACCGAGAGCGGTACCGACACGCCGGGCGTCGTGATGGTCGTCGGTGTCAACGGCACCGGCAAGACCACCACCACAGGCAAGCTCGCCCGGGTCCTGGTGGCCGACGGCCGCAGTGTGGTGCTCGGTGCGGCCGACACCTTCCGGGCCGCCGCCGCCGATCAGCTCCAGACCTGGGGCGAGCGCGTCGGCGCCCGCACCGTGCGCGGACCCGAGGGCGGCGACCCGGCGTCGGTCGCCTTCGACGCGGTGAAGGAAGGCATCGCCGAGGGTGCCGACGTCGTGCTGATCGACACGGCGGGCCGGCTGCACACCAAGACCGGTCTGATGGACGAGCTCGGCAAGGTCAAGCGGGTGGTCGAGAAGCACGGCCCGCTCGACGAGGTCCTGCTCGTGCTCGACGCCACCACCGGGCAGAACGGCCTGGTGCAGGCCCGGGTGTTCGCCGAGGTCGTCGACATCACCGGCATCGTCCTCACCAAGCTCGACGGCACCGCCAAGGGCGGCATCGTCATCGCCGTCCAGCGCGAGCTGGGCGTACCGGTGAAGCTGATCGGGCTGGGCGAGGGGCCGGACGATCTGGCCCCGTTCGACCCGGAGGCGTTCGTGGACGCCCTGATCGGGGACTGAATCCCGACAGACACGAAAACAGCCCGGCCGCATGATCCATGCGGCCGGGCTGCTCTGCGGTGAGGGCCGGAGTGCGGGCCCGGGGCAGGTTCAGCCGCAGGGGGCCGACCGGTGGCAGATGTACGCCAGCGTGCCCAGCAGCAGCCGGGCCTCCGGTGGCGAGGCCGCGGTGTCCAGGGCCGGCGGCCGGAGCCAGCGGACCGGGCCGCGGCCGCCCTCGTCCGACGGCGGCGCGGTGATGTGGGAGCCGATGCCGAGTGCCCGCAGGTCCAGACCGGCATCGTCCCAGCCCATCCGGTACAGCAGCTGGGGGAGTCCGGCGGCCGCGCCGGGGGCCACGAAGAACTGGGCCCGCCCGGCCGGGGTCACCGCGACCGGGCCCAGCGGCAGCCCCATCCGCTCCATCCGTACGAGCGCCCGGCGGCCGGACGTTTCGGCCACGTCGAGCACGTCGAAGCTGCGGCCCACCGGCAGCAGCATCGAGGCGCCCGGCACCTCGGCCCAGGCGCGCGCCGCCGTGTCGAGCGTCGCCCCGGCGGGAACCTCCCGCGCGAAGTCCAGCGGATGGGCGCCGGGGGAGGGGCAGCCGGACTGCCCGCACGAGCAAGTGCCGTCCGCCGCCCGCGCTCCGGGCACGACGGCCCAGCCCCACAGTCCCGTGTACTCGGCCACCGCGGTGCCCTCGGCCGCACGGCCGCGTCGCCGTGAGCCGGATCGCAGTTCGCGGATGCCGCCGATCGTGAAGCCCATGCCCCCTCCAACGGGTCCAACTCGACGGTGGTTACGTAGCGGAGTTCAATCGTGACACTCCGGCGTGCCTGGCGATCCGCCGGGTGCGGGGCGCGTTGGGGGATGTGCGGCCCTGCTCGCGCGCCCCTGAATGCGCCTCTGCACCTACTGCTGATCGCTGCCTGTCAAGTGAATCGCGCCCGGCCGTAGTGGCGTTCATCCGAAGGGGTGGCGAATGGTGGCGTTTCTGCAATCACCCTCCCTGGAAGGGTGATCGTAGGATTACCGTCGGTACACGAACCATGGAAGTATGTGTTCCCATGGGTATGCCGGAGGCAACTCGATTCTCTGTTCGAGGGTGCGCAACCTCCGTACGGGAAGCATCGGTTCACGGCATTCTGATAGCGGTTCGCGGCGACAGTATTCGGCGGGATGGGGGCGTTCCAGTGAGTGGCAGCGGCGCAGGCGATGCGAATGCCGGTAAGCGCCCCAACGGGCAATTGGGATCATGGTTCGTACGCAGCGGCTGGTCGAAGGGCGAGCTCGCGCGGCAGGTCAACCGCAGGGCGCGGCAGATGGGCGCCCACCACATCAGCACCGACACCTCCCGGGTGCGGCGCTGGCTCGACGGCGAGCAGCCGCGCGAACCGATCCCGCGCATCCTGTCCGAGCTGTTCTCGGAACGCTTCGGCTCCGTCGTCGCCGTCGAGGACCTGGGCTTACGCGCCGCGCACCAGGCGCCGTCGGTGGCCGGTGTCGACCTGCCCTGGGCCGGACCGCAGACCGTCGCCCTGCTCAGTGAGTTCTCCCGCAGTGACCTGATGCTCGCCCGCCGCGGATTCCTCGGCAGCTCCCTCGCCCTGGCCGCCGGACCCGCCCTCATCGAGCCCATGCAGCGCTGGCTGGTGCCCGTCGTGTCCGCCGCGGCCGCCGAACCGGATCCGGCCGCTGCCGACCGCCGCCCCTCCCGGCTGTCCGGCCCCGAGCTCGACCTGCTGGAATCCACCACCGCGATGTTCCGCCAGTGGGACGCGCAGTGCGGCGGCGGACTGCGCCGCAAAGCCGTCGTCGGCCAGCTCCACGAGGTCACCGACCTGCTCCAGGAGCCGCAGCCGGCCGTCACCGCCAGACGGCTCTTCCGCTGCGCCGCCGAACTGGCCGAGCTCGCGGGCTGGATGAGCTACGACGTGGGCCTCCAGCCCACCGCCCAGAAGTACTTCGTCCTCGCCCTGCACGCCTCCAAGGAGGCCGGCGACAAGCCGCTCGGCTCGTACGTGCTGTCCAGCATGAGCCGCCAGATGATCCACCTCGGCCGCCCCGACGACGCGCTCGAACTCATCCACCTCGCGCAGTACGGCAGCCGGGACTGCGCCACCGCGCGGACCCAGGCCATGCTGTATGCGATGGAGGCCCGCGCCTACGCCAACATGGGCCAGCCCAGCAAGTGCAAGCGTGCCGTGCGGATGGCCGAGGACACCTTCCTCGACGCGGGGATCGACGGCGAGCCCGAGCCCGACTGGATCCGCTTCTTCTCCGAGGCCGAGCTCAACGGCGAGAACTCCCACTCCTACCGCGACCTGGCCTATGTCGCCGGCCGCAGCCCCACGTACGCCTCGCTCGCCGAGCCCGTCATGCAGAAGGCCGTGCACCTCTTCGGTGACGACGACGAGCACCAGCGGTCGTACGCCCTCAATCTGATCGGTCTCGCCACCGTCCACCTCCTCAAGCGCGAGCCCGAGGAATCCACCGTGCCGGCCGAGAAGGCGCTGCGCGTCGCCAAGAAGGTCCGCTCCGAGCGGGTCAACACCCGGCTGCGCAAGACGGTCGACACCGCCGCCAGGGACTTCGGGGACATTCCCGAGGTCGCCCGGCTCACCGATCTCCTCACCGAACAGCTGCCCGAGACGGCCGAAGCCGTCTAGCAGTCCCACCAGCCCCGGCCACGACGGCCACCCCGCACAGACCGACTTCGGCTCCCCCAATTGCCAGGTCAGCGGGTGGTCGCCGTGGCCGGTTCGTGTGGTCGTTCCCGTACCGGAGCGTCGTAACCGCACCGTATGCGGCCCCGGCCGCAGAGTAGGCCCGAGCGCGGATGCGGCACGGGCGGTTCATGGGGACGTAACACGTCGCTCCCCTTCGTCACTGCGGCGAAACATCGTGCGGCATCGGCGGAAACGGCGCTGGGCGAATCTCATGGCGCATAAGGACCGACCGGCAATCGGAGGCCGGTCCAACCCGGCCCGCACCTTTTCCCCAGTGGTCCCGCACGTGGTTGTGCCCCCATCGCCCGCACGCGGCCGCACCGACGACGAGGAGACGCCGATGCCCCCAGGCATCACGACGTTTGCAGCAGACGCCCCGACGCTGTCTGCCGCCAATACCGGATTCATGCTCATCTGCTCCGCCCTCGTGATGGTCATGACCCCGGCCCTGGCCTTCTTCTACGGAGGCATGGTCCGCGTCAAGAGCACCCTCAACATGCTGATGATGAGCTTCATCAGCCTCGGGATCGTCACGATCCTGTGGGTGCTGTACGGATTCAGCCTCGCCTTCGGCTCCGACATCGGATCGTTCATCGGCTGGAGCTCCGACTTCGCCGGCCTCAGCGGGATCGGCGTCACGGAACTCTGGGACGGCTACACCATCCCGGTCTACGTCTTCGCCGTGTTCCAGCTGATGTTCGCCGTGCTCACCCCGGCCCTGATAAGCGGTGCGCTCGCCGACCGGGTCAAGTTCACCTCCTGGGCGCTCTTCATCACCCTCTGGGTCACCGTCGTCTACTTCCCGGTCGCGCACTGGGTCTGGGGCGCGGGCGGCTGGCTGTACGAGCTCGGTGTGATCGACTTCGCCGGCGGTACGGCCGTGCACATCAACGCCGGTGCCGCCGCCCTCGGCGTGATCCTCGTCATCGGCAAGCGGGTCGGCTTCAAGAAGGACCCGATGCGGCCGCACAGCCTGCCGCTCGTCATGCTCGGCGCCGGTCTCCTCTGGTTCGGCTGGTTCGGCTTCAACGCCGGCTCGTGGCTCGGCAACGACGACGGCGTCGGCGCGGTGATGTTCGTCAACACGCAGGTCGCCACCGCCGCCGCCATGCTCGCCTGGCTCGGCTACGAGAAGCTCCGCCACGGCTCGTTCACCACGCTCGGTGCCGCCTCCGGCGCCGTCGCAGGGCTCGTCGCCATCACCCCCGCGGGCGGCGCCGTCAGCCCGCTCGGTGCCATCGCGGTCGGTGCCATCGCCGGTGTGCTGTGCGCCATGGCCGTCGGCCTCAAGTACAGGTTCGGCTACGACGACTCCCTGGACGTCGTCGGTGTCCACCTCGTCGGCGGTATCGCCGGCTCCCTGCTCATCGGCTTCTTCGCCACCGGCGGGGTCCAGTCCGACGCCAAGGGCCTCTTCTACGGCGGCGGACTCGACCAGCTCGGCAAGCAGGCCGTCGGTGTCTTCGCCGTCCTCGCGTACTCTCTGGTCGTCTCCGCGGTCCTCGCCCTCATTCTCGACAAGACCATCGGGATGCGGGTCGAGGAGGACGACGAGGTCTCCGGCATCGACCAGGTCGAACACGCCGAGACCGCGTACGACTTCAGTGGAGCAGGCGGCGGTTCGTCCGCCCGGTCCACGGCCCCCGCGGCCGGCACGACGGCAGCCCCGACGAACAAGAAGGTGGACGCATGAAGCTCATCACCGCAGTCGTGAAGCCCCATCGGCTTGACGAGATCAAGGAGGCCCTCCAGGCCTTCGGCGTCCAGGGCCTCACGGTCACGGAAGCCAGCGGCTACGGGCGTCAGCGCGGCCACACCGAGGTCTACCGGGGCGCCGAGTACACCGTCGACCTCGTCCCGAAGATCCGCATCGAGGTCCTCGTCGAGGACGAGGACTCCGAACAGCTCATCGACGTGGTCGTCAAGGCCGCCAGGACCGGCAAGATCGGGGACGGCAAGGTGTGGAGCGTGCCGGTCGAGACCGCGATCCGGGTCCGTACCGGTGAACGCGGCCCGGACGCACTCTGACCGACGTTCCGTAAACGGAAAGGCAGCTGGGTGACGAGTACCGAAGTGACCACCGAATCCGAGGACTCGGGACCCAGCGGCTACGCGGCGGCCCGGCTGCGCCTCCTCCAGGGGAAGGCGCAGTCCGGGCCGCCGCGCCGTGCGGCCCTCGCCTCCCTCACCGACGCGTGGCTGACCGCCCTCTTCGCCTCCGCGGCCGAACACGCGGGGGTGCGCGGCGCCGCCCTCGTCGCCGTCGGCGGCTACGGCCGCGGCGAACTCTCCCCGCGCAGCGACCTCGACCTGGTGCTCCTGCACGACGGCAGCGCCGACGCCGGAGCCGTCGCCGCGCTCGCCGACCGCATCTGGTATCCGGTCTGGGACCTCGGCCTGGCCCTCGACCACTCCGTACGCACCCCCGCCGAAGCCCGGAAGACAGCGGGGGAGGACCTCAAGGTCCAGCTCGGCCTCCTCGACGCCCGGCCCGTCGCCGGGGACCTCGGACTCGTCGCATCGCTGCGCACCGCGATCCTCGCCGACTGGCGCAACCAGGCCCCCAAGCGGCTGCCCGCGCTCGACGAGCTCTGCCGTGAACGGGCCGAACGCCAGGGCGAGCTCCAGTTCCTCCTGGAACCCGACCTCAAGGAGGCCCGGGGCGGACTGCGCGACGCCACCGCCCTGCGCGCCGTCGCCGCCTCCTGGGTCGCCGACGCACCCCGCGAGGGGCTGGCCGAGGCCCGCCGCGTCCTGCTGGACGCCCGCGACGCCCTGCACCTCACGACCGGCCGCGCCACCGACCGCCTCGCCCTCCAGGAACAGGACCAGGTCGCCACCGCCCTCGGTCTCCTCGACGCCGACGCCCTGCTGCGCCAGGTGTATGAGGCCGCCCGCACCGTCTCGTACGCCACCGACGTCACCTGGCGCGAGGTCAACCGGGTGCTGCGGGCCCGCTCCGTCCGGCCGCGGCTGCGCGCGATGCTGGGCGGCGGCAGGGCCCCGGCCGTCGACCGCAGCCCGCTCGCCGACGGCGTCGTCGAGGCGGACGGCGAGGTCGTGCTCGCCCGTACTGCCCGTCCGGAACGCGACCCGGTGCTCGTCCTGCGCGCCGCCGCCGCGGCCGCCCAGTCCGAACTCCCGCTCTCCCGCCATGTCGTACGCCATCTCGCCGGCTCCGCCAAACCGCTGCCGGTGCCCTGGCCGGCCGAGGCCCGGGAGGAACTCGTCACCCTGCTCGGCGCCGGCGAGGCCACCGTGCCCGTCTGGGAGGCCCTCGAAGCGGAGGGGCTGATCACCCGGCTCCTGCCCGACTGGGAGCGAGTCCACTGCAGGCCCCAGCGCAACCCCGTCCACACCTGGACCGTCGACCGCCACCTCGTCGAAGCGGCGGTCCGCGCCTCCTTCCTCACCCGCCGCGTCGGCCGGCCCGACCTGCTGCTCGTCGCCGCGCTGCTGCACGACATCGGCAAGGGCTGGCCCGGCGACCACTCCGTCGCCGGTGAGGTCATCGCCCGCGACATGGCCGCCCGGATCGGCTTCGACCAGCACGACGTGGGCGTCATCGCCACCCTCGTACGGCACCATCTGCTGCTCGTCGAGACCGCCACCCGCCGCGATCTCGACGACCCGGCGACCGTCCGCTCGGTCGCCGACGCGGTCGGTACCGCCTCCACCCTGGAGCTCCTGCACGCACTCACCGAGGCCGACGCCCTCGCCACCGGGCCCGCGGCCTGGTCCACCTGGCGTGCCTCGCTCGTCACCGAGCTGGTCAAACGCGTCGCGGCCGTCCTCGCAGGCGAAGCACCCGATGAGCCCGAGCCCGCCGCTCCCGACGCCGAACAGGAACGCCTGGCCATCGAGGCCCTGCGCACCGGCGAACCGGTCCTCGCGCTGCACGCCCAGACCGAGACCCCGCAGGAGGACGGCGCGCCCGAACCCGTCGGCGTCGAACTCCTCATCGCCCTCCCGGACCGTCCCGGGGTCCTCCCCGCCGCGGCCGGGGTGCTCGCCCTGCACCGCCTCACCGTCCGCGCCGCCGACCTGCGGGCCGTCGAGCTCCCCACCGAGCTCGGCGACACCGCCGACGTACTGCTGCTCAGCTGGCGGGTCGCGGCCGAGTACGGGTCCCTGCCCCAGGCTGCCCGGCTGCGCGCCGATCTCGTACGCGCCCTGGACGGCTCCCTGGACATCCGCTCCCGGCTGGCCGAGCGCGAGGCGGCCTACCCGCGCCGCCGCGGGGTGAAGGCCCCGCCGCCGAGGGTGACGGTCGCGGCGGCCGGCTCGCAGCGGGCCACGGTGATCGAGGTGCGTGCCCAGGACGCCCCCGGACTCCTGCACCGGATCGGCCGGGCGCTGGAACAGAGCGAGGTACGGGTCCGCAGCGCGCATGTGTCGACGCTGGGAGCCAACGCGGTGGACACGGTCTATGTCACCGGTCAGGACGGCCGGCCCCTGGCAGCCGAACGCGCGGCGGAGCTGGCCCAGGAGGTCGAGAAGGCGCTCGGCTGAGCTCGATCAGCACGTGAGGAAGCCCTCGTTCGTCACGAGAACCGGGCGAGGGCTTTGCGTTCCACGGCGTCCGGATACCCTGGGGAACGACTGACCCATCCCGCCCCCGACCCTGAGGACCGACGAGCGCCGTGTTCGATACTCTCTCCGACCGCCTTGCCGCGACTTTCAAGAACCTCAGGGGCAAGGGCCGCTTGTCCGAGGCGGACATCGACGCCACGGCTCGCGAGATCCGTATCGCCCTGCTCGAGGCCGATGTCGCGCTGCCCGTCGTCCGGTCCTTCATCGCCAACGTCAAGGAGCGGGCGCGCGGCGTCGAGGTCTCCCAGGCGCTGAACCCCGCGCAGCAGATGATCAAGATCGTCAACGAGGAGCTCGTCTCCATCCTCGGTGGCGAGACCCGGCGGCTGCGGTTCGCCAAGACCGCGCCCACCGTGATCATGCTCGCCGGTCTCCAGGGTGCCGGTAAGACGACCCTCGCCGGAAAGCTCGGCCTCTGGCTCAAGAGCCAGGGCCACTCCCCGCTGCTCGTCGCCTGTGACCTCCAGCGCCCCAACGCCGTCAACCAGCTGAGCGTCGTCGCCGAGCGCGCCGGCGTCGCCGTCTACGCCCCCGAACCGGGCAACGGTGTCGGGGACCCGGTCCAGGTCGCCAAGGACTCGATCGAGCACGCCCGGACCAAGCAGTACGACGTCGTGGTCGTCGACACCGCCGGCCGCCTCGGTATCGACCAGGAGCTGATGCAGCAGGCCGCGGACATCCGCGACGCCGTCAGCCCCGACGAGATCCTCTTCGTCGTCGACGCGATGATCGGCCAGGACGCGGTCAACACCGCCGAGGCCTTCCGCGACGGCGTCGGCTTCGACGGTGTGGTGCTCTCCAAGCTCGACGGCGACGCCCGCGGTGGTGCGGCCCTGTCGATCGCCCACGTCACGGGCAAGCAGATCATCTTCGCGTCGAACGGTGAGAAGCTCGAGGACTTCGACGCCTTCCACCCCGACCGGATGGCCTCGCGCATTCTCGACATGGGTGACCTGCTCACCCTCATCGAGCAGGCGGAGAAGACCTTCAGCCAGGACGAGGCCGCCAAGATGGCCTCCAAGCTGGCGTCCAGCAAGGGCAAGGACTTCACGCTCGACGACTTCCTCGCCCAGATGGAGCAGGTCCGCAAGATGGGCTCCATCTCCAAGCTGCTCGGGATGCTGCCCGGCATGGGGCAGATCAAGGACCAGATCAACAACATCGACGAGCGCGACGTGGACCGCACCGCCGCGATCATCAAGTCGATGACCCCGAAGGAACGCGCCGAGCCGACGATCATCAACGGCTCGCGCCGTGCCCGTATCGCCAAGGGCTCCGGTGTCGACGTGAGCGCCGTGAAGAGCCTGGTCGAGCGGTTCTTCGACGCCCGGAAGATGATGTCGAAGATGGCCCAGGGCGGCGGCATGCCGGGGATGCCCGGGATGCCGGGCATGGGCGGCGGCCCGGGCCGGCAGAAGAAGCAGGTCAAGCAGGCCAAGGGCAAGCGCAAGAGCGGTAACCCGATGAAGCGCAAGGCCGAGGAGCAGGCCGCGGCGGCCCGTCGCGAGCAGGCGGCGCAGGGTGGCGCGCTCGGTCTGCCGGCCGGTGAGGAAGACAAGAACTTCGAGCTGCCGGACGAGTTCAAGAAGTTCATGGGCTGACGCGCGGCCCGAGTCATGTCCCCGAGGGGGCGCCCGCTTCACTGCGGGCCACCCCACCGGGGGGTGAGGGGGGGCCCGGGCCCGGCAATGGCCCCAAGGGGCCCCCCGCCCACAAGGTTGACCCCCCGTAGAGCTGAAAGTAGGGTCGAATGG
>NZ_JBHVWF010000075.1:0-37883 GCF_042882365.1 Streptomyces sp. NPDC058221
CCTCTGCTGTGCCCGGCGCGGTGTGGGGGATGCTGTGGTTCTACTCGGGGATCACGGACAGCGTCCTGAGCCGTGCGTGCCCGTGGCTCCAGCCCGACACGTCGAGCGCCACATAGCGGGCGGTGGTGCGGGCCGGGAGACTGCCGGTGGCGCCGCGGGTCCGCAGGGTTCCCGCCGACCGGTAGGTCACGCCGTCGGTGCTGAACCGGACCGTCGCCCGGGGCACCCTGCCCCCGGTCCACTCCGCGAGAACCCGCTCGACCGGGAGCGCCGAGCCGAGGTCCACGACCATCCGGGCACGGTCGGCTCCCGGCGTCCATGACGTCTTCGTGCTGCCGTCCACCGCGGCGGCGGGATCCGACATCCCAGTGGGGAAGGGGCCGTTGGGGAAGGTGTCGCAGCCCAGCGCGGCGTCGGCGAGCGGATGGGCGACCGTGCCCCGTACCGCGACCTCGACGGTCCTGCCCCGGCGCAGCCGGACCTTCGCACTCCGGCCGTTGGGCGCGGTGACGACCAGATCGCACGCCGGTCCGGTGAGGCGCAGTGTGGCGCCGTCGAGCACCTCCACCCGGACGCCCGGCGGGACCTCCCTGCCCGACGTCGAGCGGAGGGTGAAGCGCGCCGCGGCGATGCTTGCGGTCGCCCCGCCCAGCTCGGCGGCGAAGTCCGTACCGGTGTCGGTCACGGTCTGCGATCCGGCGTAGAGGTGCAGGCCGGAACCCTGCCCGGGTACGGACACCACGGTGGTCACGGGATCGGCCGAGAGATTGAACAGGCTGAGGTGCCCGCCGGCGGTGCTGGCACGGACGGCGGAACTCGCCGCCTGCGGCGCCTTCATGGACGCTGCCGCCCGCACCGTCGCGGGATCGCCGGACGGATGGCCCTCCACGGTCAGCGCCTCGGCCGGTCCGTCGGACAGCACCACGACATCGCCGTAGACGGCGAGCGGATTGTCCGCGCCCCTGACCACCAGTCCGGCCCTGCCGTCCACGGAGAGCCAGCCGCCGCGACTGGTGAGATCCGCCTCGGGGAACCGGGTCAGCTCCGTCCACTTCTCCCCGTCGTCGGAGCCCTGCACCCGGTACACGGACCCGGCCGCGGACTCCCAGGACAGGGTCAGGTGGTCGAACGGCGTGGTGCTGCCGAGGTCCACGCTCAACCAGCTGTCCTGCCGGTTCCGTTCATCGACGGAGACGGCCCAGCGGGTCGCTTCGTCACCGTCCACCGCGCGGTCCGGTCCCTTGTCCGGGGCCGCCGACGAAGCGGTGGCGACGCGGCCGTTTGCGAGATCGGCGCCGTCGGCGCCGTCACGGACGGCGAACGTGTACACCGAGTACCCGTACTGCGGATGGCCGGAGATCCCCTGCATCCGGACGTGACGGTAGGAGGCCCGGGGGAGCGTCAGTGTGTCGACGCGCGGCCCGGGCCCGGCCGAGGTGTTGCCGCTGTCCGCGGAATCGACCCGGGCCGATCCCTCGGCCGCGGTGTATGTGCGCCCGCCGTCCAGACCCGCGAGTCCCGGCATGGTCAGGTTGTGGACCTGCAGGTGCCCCTCGCCGGCTGCCGTACCGCTGGTGGCGTAGACGACCGCGCCGGACGGCAGGGTGGTGAACCCGGCGAAGCCGGAGTCGAGTTCGAGAACGGTGGCCGTCGCGTCGAGGCCGTCCCGTATCTTCCGGTACGTCGTGACCGAACGGTGCAGCACTTTGCTGCCGGAGGAGGGCAGGAACATCGGGGTGTTGCCGCTCAGCGCGAACAGCCAGTCGTCATGGGCCGGCTGCCAGGCGAACTTGACGAAGCCCGGCTTGCTCACCGAGGCCGCCCAGGCGGCGGAGGTCTGCTGGACCACCAGGCCCGGACCGTCGGAGAAGTCCTTCACTCCCTCCGCCCGCTCGAAGAACTCCTGGCCGGACAGCGGCTGCACGACGCCGCCGTGCGCCGCGCGCCACTTGTGCAGCAGATAGCTGATGGCGATCTCGGCCCGGGCCTCCGGCTCGTACTTCGCCTCGCCGGAGAACTTGGCGAGCCGGTACACCGGGGCATAGGCCTGGTAGGGCTCCAGCCGCTCCGCCATCGCCGCCTCCGCCCATGCGGCACCGCGGTCACCGGTCACCTGTGCCAAAAAGGCCAGCGGAATGACATCGCGTCCGTAGAGGTGTTCGCGGTCCGCCACCATCGGCATCAGCGGCTCGCCCGAATCGCTCATGACCATCCGGAGGGTGCGCCACAGCGGCGTCGCGTTCGGCTGCGCGGTCAGGACCTGAGGCATCGGCCGGCCGGCGGTGATGAAGTGTGCCGCGTTGCGTCCGGAGGTGCGCCAGAGCTCCGCCTGGTAGTGGGGCCCGAAGGAGTTGTGGTTCTCGACGATGAACGAGTCGTAGAGGTTCGTCGCGGTATTGGCGTTCACGGGCACGCCGTCGACCAGGGCCGGATTGGCGAGGTCCGCTGCGGGGAGGCCCGCTTCGTTCCGGCTCCAGCGGCCGAAGGCCGCCGACCAGTCGGCATGGCCGGGGTCGGCGGTGGCCCAGGCGAGGCCGGGCGCCAGTGACTGCGCGTAGACGCCCATTTCCTCCAGCTTCGTATCGCCGACATGACCCCCCTTGAGACCGTTGGGCGTCCAGTCACCGGACGCCGGGTCGTCATCGGTACCCAGCGCCGTGGTGTAGCGGGCCTGTTCCGCGACGATCGTGTCGACGTTCTTCCGGGTCCCGGCGTCCAGCTTCTCCCAGAGCAGCTTGGCCGCGAGCACGAAGTACAACTGGAATGTGGTGTCGAAGAACAGCGTGCGCCCCCACTCCTTGCCGCCGGTGAGGCGGTTCGAGGCGGCGAAGTGCTTGATGGTGGCCAGTGTGCGGGTCAGGAGAGCGTCCTTGGCGATCCCGGCACGCTCGGAGTCGTAATCACCGTGGGTCAGCAGAACAGCGTTGCCGAGTACCACCGCGAAGCCGAAATCCTTGGCCGTGTAATGGCCGAGGGCGGAGTCCCACTGTGTCTCCGCCCAACGGGTGTGCGTCAGCAGAACCTGGTAGTAGGTGTCCGCGACACTGTCCCGGTCCGGGGCGGCGGGGTGGCGGCCGGTGTCGGCCGTGGATGTCCCGGCAGCTGCTGACTCACCCGCGAAGGGAAGCGGACTGGCAACCAAGAAGCTTGCCACACCGGCAAGTTGGATGAACCTACGCCGGTCGTAGCGGCTCGGATCGCTTGACATGGAGGACCCTTCGAGAGTTGACAACGTTGTCAGATTTTCGGCCATCCTTTCCCCCGGCCCGATGCCCGTCAAGGGCTGTCGGTGTCCGCGCTGCCGCAGGAGGGGGCACGAGGCCCTCTCCAGCGACGGCACGGACGCCGACACGAGCCTGCCGGCCGCGCGGATTCCGGGTCGGCGGATCAGACCTGATAAGGGCTGTCCCGTAACTGATCTTCGGCACGCAGCTACGCGCCAGGGTTGCGTCGTTCGCGTGACCTGTTCGGTTTGATCACCTGATATCCGATCCGGGCCAGGTTTCGTCGGGGTTGGGCCGATATCTCGACGGCATGGGGATCCACCTGGGGAAAGCGCAGCAGAGCACCCTTGGTACGGTGCGCCGATGTCAACGATCAAGCAGTTTCAAGTGACCTTCGACTGCGCTGAACCTGCGCGCCTCGCCGCCTTCTGGTGTGAGGTGCTGGGGTACGTCGTACCGGCGGTCCCGGAGGGTTTTGCCACGTGGGAGGAGTACCACCGCTCGCTGCCGCCCGAGGACGAGATCTACTTCGCGTGTACTGATCCCTCGGGTGTGGCCCCGCGCCTGCTCTTCCAGCGAGTTCCCGAAGGCAAGGTCGTCAAGAACCGGGTGCATCTCTGTGTGCGGGCCGGCGCCGGGCTCGTGGGTGACGAGCGCCTGGCCACACTCGAGGCTGAATGCGCACGGCTGATGGCGCTCGGCGCGAAGCACGTGCTGACGCAGCGCGCCGATGGCGTCAACGAGTCGTGCATCACGATGCAGGACATCGAGGGCAACGAGTTCTGCCTCGACTGAGTCTCCTCCGGGACTGCGAGGTGGGGAGCTGTCTTCCCTGGACCCTCTCAGGTCCGCATGCGGCGGGGGTTATCCCGTGAGGGCGAGGTTGTGCAGGTGGGCGACGCCGTGCATTGCGTGGCGCACGCCGTCGCCTCTCAGGCGGCAGTCGCGCAGGATCCTCCAGGTCTTCATACGGGCGAAGGCATGCTCGACGCGGGCGCGGACCTGCTTGTGGGAATTGTTGTGGGCCTGTTTCCAGTGGGGGAGATCCTCTCCCTTGCGGCGGCGGTGCGGCATCAGGAGCCCGGTTCCTGGGTAGCCGCCATCGGCGATGGTCATCGTGTTGCCGACTGCGGCCTTGGCGCCGGACTCCGCCCAGGCCCGGCAGTCGTTGCGATTGCCCGGCAGCGGCAGGCCGACCACCACGACCAGGCGGGTGTCGGCGTCGATGACTACCTGGTGGTCGGTGGAGTAGCGGGAGTTCTTCGGCTGCTCGGCGACCTTGTGGTCCCGGGTGGGCACCAGGGTGCCGTCCACGATCAGCACCGCGTCCTTGGCGAACCGCTGGCGGGGATGCAGTGCGAGCCTCGGGCCGATGTCGCCGGTCACCCGGTCTGCGGCCGACTTCGGCACCGCGAACAGCGGGGCCAGTTGCCGCATCGTCAAGTTCGTTCGCCAGTACGCGGTGACCAGCGGCACCCGGTCCTCCAGCGACCGGGCGCGGCTGTTGTCGGAGAGCAGCCGCTCCACCTCACCGCCGCTGGTCCGCAGCCGGCCGGGTCCGCGACCACCCCGGCGTCCCGGCCCGAGGCGGTGATCAGTGCGGCCGCCAGGTCACCGACGGAGATCTCGCGGCCGGTGCCGAGGTTGACGGATTCGCCCAGGGCCCGGCCGCAGTCCGCCATGGCGAGGAAGCCCGCCGCCATGTCCGTGACGTAGGTGAAGTCACGGGTCGGGTCAGCGAGCCGAGCCTGACCGTTGTGGCGCCGGAGTGTGGTCGGACAGTCTCCGGTTTTCGCCTGATGGCGAAGCCGCGGGTCCTGTCTGGCGTTCAGCGCCGGCTGGCGGTTCCATGGCCGCCGCACTCGCGACCGGCTCGTCCGCATGCCTGATGCGCAAGGCGCCCGCCCGCCGGCTGGGACGCTGTGCCGACGGGCGTGCTGCCCGCACAACGGCGGGCCCGGGGCGGCCGACGGCTACGGCCGGAGCACGATCTTTCCGTGGGTGTGCTGCCTTTCCAGCTCGCGGAACGCGTCCTGCACCTGCTCCAGCGGGAAGGTGCCGGCGATCGGCACTTCGAGCTCCCCGCGCGCGGCAAGCCGGGCCAGTTGGCCGAGCACGACCGCACACGCGGCCGCACCCTCTCCGTAGGTTCCCGCTCCGACTCCGGCCGCTGCCTGCCAGTCGCGGATCGTGTTGATCCGTTCGGGCCGGACACCCAACTCCACGGCCAGCTCCACGTAGCCGTCCCCGAACGTGTCGATGAACGCGTCGACGCTCCCGCCGGAGGCCTGCCGGATCCGGTCGGCCACACCCTCCCCGTACGTGACCGGGACGACGCCCCGGTCCTTCAGCCAGGCGTGGTTCCGCTCGCTCGCCAGCCCGATCACCGTGGCGCCGCGCCGCCTCCCGAGCTGCACGGCAAGAGACCCGACGCCGCCCGCCGCCCCGGACACGACGACCGTGTCGGCCGGCCCGGGGTCCACAGCGAACACGGTCGCGTACGCGGTCGTGCCGGCCACGTACAACGACCCCGCCACGTCCCAGGGCAGTCCCTGGGGAAGGGAGACCACGTTCACGTCGTCGACGACGACGAACTGCGCGTGGCTGGCCCTTCGATGGGTGAAGCCCAGCACCTCGTCGCCCACCGCGAAGCCTCGCACGTGCGCACCGGTCTCCACCACGACGCCGGCCAGGTCGCTGCCCTGCCCGGAGGGGAACGTAGCCGGCCAGCGTTCGTGCAGGCCGCCCGCGCGGATATGCGTCTCGCCGGGCTGGATCCCGGCTGCGCGGACCTCGACCAGCAACTGCCCCGGGCCGGGCCCGGGGCGCTCGACGTCCTCCACCCGCAGCACATCGATCCCGCCGTACTCGTGGAACCGCACCGCCTTCATCGCGTGATCACCGCTCTTCCTCGTTCGTGCAAGGGCATGGACGTTCACTCGCCGGAGTGCTGTACACCGGCCGTGGCATCGCACCCAACCGCACTGGTGCGGAGGGATATTCCCGGAGAGGCAGGATGAGACCTCCGCCGCTCCGGTGCGACGAGCAGGACCCTGGCCGGGAACTGCCCCCGCTTGTCAATGGCGTCCTGGACGCCGTCGGCCGGTTGCGCCGAACTATCAACCGGCAGCGCGGAGTTGCAGACGTTTCGCCGGGGAAGCAGGTCGAAGTCGTCGACGTACGGCGGTCCGCGATCCATCGCGGTATTCAGGCACGACCGGCACGACCGGCACGACCGGCACGACCGGCACGACCGGCACGTGCAGAGGCGGCGAGTGTCCTGCCGGATCGGGAACCGAGTGAACGGCGCCGGTCCCCTACAGGGCGGTCCCTGTACGCCGGTCCCTACACCTATCCGGGCGTCAGCACACAGAACTCGTTGCCGTCGGGATCGAGCATCGCGACTCGGTGTTCATCGCCGCCGCCTGAGCCGATTCGAGACGCCCCGAGGGAAAGCAGACGCTCGATCTCCGCCTGCCGATCGCCGTGGACAGGCGGGGCGAGTTCGAAGTGCAGCCGGTTTCTGCCCGTCCTCGGCATCAGCGGGGGACCACCCCACGTGATCTTCGGACCACCGTGCGGTGAGCGGATCGCGGTCTCCTGGTCCTGATCCCAGACCAGTGGCCATCCCAGCGCCTTGCTCCAGAAGTACCCGACCTCTTGCGAGCCGTCGCAGGCCAGCGCTCCGATGAAGCCGCATTCGGCAAGGAAGCTGTTGCCGGGCTCGATGACGCAGAACTCGTTGCCCTCGGGGTCGGCGAGCACCACGTGCCCGTCTTCGGGGCGTTGGCCGACGTCGATGTGCTGTGCGCCGAGCCCCACCCCCCTGGCCACGGTCTGTTGCTGGTCCTCCGGAGACGTACTCGTCAGGTCGAAGTGCAGCCGGTTCTGGCCGGTCTTCTCTGCCTGGCTTTGCACAAACCGGATCCGGAACCCGGTGTCATCGATCGGCAGGATCTCGGCCGCATCCCCATCCGGAACGCCGGCCGGCGCCCAGCCGAGGAGCCCGGACCAGAACTGTGCGAGGCGCAGCGGCCGGCTCGCATCGAAGCAGACCGCGAACAGTTGAGAGGTCATTACCCGTGCGACTCCGATTCGTTGGAAGGCCCGCCGGCGGCTCGTGAACCGGCAGCCTAGGGCAGACCCAGTGACACCCGCCACGTAGATTCCGGCAGCACGACGCCATGTGGGGGCCGGGGTCCGACTGCGCGGCGCGCGTCGCCGGCGTTCGTCGTCACCGGCTGCTCGATGGAGGACGCGAGCTGCGGCGGCGGTGAGTATCCGGTGCTGAAGGCGGGTTCCACCGGCAGTGCCTGCGTCCCCAAGGGCGATGCGCCCCGGTGGGCTACACGCACTATCCGGAGGGCAAGGTGCCCGAGCACGTGGACGACAAGTGGGACGTCTACTGGCAGAGTCACACCGTCGGCAGGAGCGGAAAGACCGTCGAGGCTCCGGAGGAGTGAGCGGGACTGTCGATTCGGATCAGGACCCGGGTCCTCAGGCGGAACGGGCGGGCCGCGAAGCCACGGGGCCAGGCGTCCGGAAGGTGCTGGAGACCCGGCCCGATCGGAGCGCCTGACTACCTCGCGGCGATTTCCGGCGCGCCGCCCCGCTCGGTGGCGGACGACTCGGCCGCCGGGGGCTGGGCGGGGGAGCGGTGGGGCCGGAGGCCGATCATGCCGACCGAGGTCAGGACCGCGGCCACGGCAGCGGCTGCGCCGCAGATCAGGAAGGCGTTGCTGAAGCCGCTGCCCAGAGCGTCGAGGGCGAGGTCGTGCGCCGCCGACCCCGGGGTGCCGGGCGGCAGGCTGTTCACGGCGATCGGCCCTCCCTCCGCGGCGATCCCGCGTGCGGCCCCGAGGTGTTCCGCCGGAAGCCCCGCCCCGCCGAGGCCGGAGGAGAACGCCGTCGCCGCCTTGCTCAGGGCTACCGCGCCGACGACGACCGGGCCCAGCGCGAAGCCGAGGTCGCGGAGCATGTTGGTCGTGGCGCTCGCCATGCCGGCCAACTGCGGGGGCACGCTGTCCAGCGCGACGGCCGTCACCGAGCTGACGCACAGCGCGAAGCCGATGCCGATCAGCAGGTCGGGTACGACGAAGGCGCTCAGGTCGAGGTCGGTGACATCAAGCCGGGTGCACAGCAGGCAGCCGACGGCCATGAGGACGAAGCCCGAAGTCAGCAGCCAGGCAGGGGAGATCCGGTGCAGCAGCCGTGAGACGACCGGGATCAGGACGAACGCGGGCCCCTGGAGCAGCAGGAACGGTACGGCGACGCGCAGCGGGTCCTGGTGCTGAATCGGGCCGAGCCACATGCTCGTGGCGAAGCACGCGCCCAGGAACGCCAGCATGCCGATCACTGCGACGACGGACGACACCGTGAAGGCCCGGTTCCTGAACAGCGTCAGGTCGAAGATCGGGGATTCGGCGCCTACTTCGACCAGGACGAAGCCTGCGAGGAAGCAGAGGCCGAGCATGCCGGCCAGGATGACGGGGAGGGTCGTCCACCCCGCCTCGGGCCCTTCGACGGCGGCGTACAGCACCAGGATGAGACCGATCGCGAAGGTGATCTGGCCCGGGACGTCGAACTCGCGCCCCTTGGCCGACTTGGACTCCGACGTCAGCGAAAGGGTGAGCACCATGCTCAGCAGAGCGAGCGCGACGAGCACCCAGAAGGAGCCTCGCCAGGAGCCGACCTTGGCGAACGCCCCGCCCAGGAGAGGGGAGAGGGCCGCGCCGGCGGACAGGAACCCGCTCCACAGCGCGACGGCATGGGCCCGTTCCCGGGAGTTGCGCGTGACGGACGCGAGCATGGTGAGTGATCCGGGGAACAGGGCGCCGGCGCCCAGGCCGTTGATCGCGGCACCGACCCAGAGGACGTGCACGCTGGGGGCGACCGCGGCCACGGCGCTCCCGATGACGATGAGGGCAGCGCCCGCGGTGATCAGCTTCTTCCGGCCGAGACGGTCGCCGAGCACGCCGAAGGTGAACTCGAAGCAGACCACGGCGATCATGAAGGCCGAGGTGATCCAGGTCAGTTGTGAGCCGTGGGTGTTCAAGTCCTCCTGGAAGAGGCCGTTGAGGGAGGCCGGCAGTGCGTTGGCGACCTGCGCCACGAACACCGCGCAGCTGGTGGCAGCCAGCGTTCCCGCGTAGCCCGGCTTCCGGGCGGCCCCCGCGGTTGGGCCCTGGGACGTCGCTGTCCCGTTGTTGAGCGTCATTGCTTCTCCCTGGCTGGGAAGGGTGAATGCCCCGCCGTCGGCTGGGACGGGCTCCGGCCGACTGCCGGAGCGAGGGGGAGAGGAGGAGTGGGGGGCGGTGAGGGCTGGGGTCGCTCACCGTTCACGCCGGGACCTCGGCCCGGGCACGCCGACGGGGTTCTTGTCGAGCGCTGCGGGTCTGTCGGGTAGGGACCGGTGGAGCGAACTGGTGCCGTGCCCGAGGTGGAGGGGGTAAGGCATGACTCGCATCCGGCGCGTTGACGTGGAGAATGTCACTTTGCTTTACGACGTGTCAATGAAATGTTCGCGACTTAAGGTAAATACTCAACACGTAAGGTGCGGTGTCCGGTCAGGTCGGGCCGGATCAGTACGCCGCGGCCAGGTCTGTCTCCACCGCGCGCGCTGCGGCGCTGAGGGTCGCGACGAGCGACCGGAGCGAGCGGGAGTCGTAGCGCACGCTGGGCATCGACACCGACAGGCCCGCCTGAGCCGTCCCTTCCCGGTCGCGGACCGGCACCCCCACGGCGACGAGCCCGCGCTCGGAACGCTCCTGGTTCACGGCGAACCCGTTACGGGCGACGCGGTCCAGCTCGACCCGCAGGTGCGTGAGGTCCGGGCGGTCCGCGGGCCGGTCCCGGTAGCGGGCAGCGGAGTAGATCTCCGCCAGCTCGTCGTCGCCGAGCTCCGAGAGCAGGAGCAAGCCGGCGGTCGTGCGGTGCGCCGAGAACACCATTCCCTCCCGCGAGCCCACCCGCAGCGCCTGCCCGCTCTCGACGCTGGCGATGAACCGCGCCGTGTCCCCGGTACGGATCGTGAGGTTCGCCGTCTCGTCCAGCAGACCGACCAGCCGGTGCAGGTGGGGCAGTGAGACCGCTCGCAGCCGGGACACCTGCGACTGCGAATGCGCGGCCAGTTCGAGGACGGGGCCCGCCCGGTAGACCCGGTTCTCGTCCCTTACCGCGAAGTCCCGGTAGACGAGCATCGCCAGGAGCCGGTGGGCGGTGGAGCGGGCGACCCCGAGCCGCTCGGCGATCTGCGAGACGGTCGCCGAGCCCTCCAGCTGGAGCATGGTCGCCGCCCTCAGGGCATGGTCAACGCTCGCGACGGGGTACGGGGGCGGCGTCTTGAGCGGCTTGTCCACGGTGCCTCCCGGCGCGGTCTCGGGCCTGGTGTTCCGGCTGCGTGTTCTGCTCTCCAGAATCTACATGTCCGCAGTCCGAACCTGGCGCACGCTGTGGTCCGTGACTCAGTCCTCCCTCACCCAAGACATCGCTACGGGCTCCCCCGTCCGTCTGCGGGCTGTTTCCGCAGTGGGCCAGCCCGACGTCACCCCGGCGCTCGAAGAGCTGTACCGGGGCTTCGAACAGGAACTCCTCGTCCCGCTGTGGACCGAGATCGGCGACCTGATGCCGACGCATCCGCACTCACGCGCCGTCCCGCACGTATGGCGCTGGGAACAGCTTCGGGCGCTCGCGGCGCGGGCCGGCGAGATCGTCCCGGTCGGCCGCGGCGGTGAGCGCCGCGCCATCGCACTGGCCAATCCCTCGCTGGGAGGCAGGCCGTTCGCCACACCCACGTTGTGGGCCGCCATCCAGTACCTCATGCCCGGGGAGGACGCACCGGAGCACCGCCACACCCAGCACGCGTTCCGGTTCGTCGTCGAGGGGGAGGGCGTGTGGACGGTCGTCGGCGGTGACCCGGTGGCCATGAGGCGTGGCGACTTCCTGCCGCAGGCCGGGTGGAACATGCACGCGCACCACAACGCCACCACCGAGCCGATGGCGTGGATCGACGGTCTCGACATCCCGTTCCAGTACGCCAACGAGACCCAGTTCTTCGAGTTCGGCCGCGACGCGGTCAGCGAGGCCGAGCGCACCACCCCTGACCGTTCGCGCGCCGAACGCCTCTGGGGACATCCCGGTCTGCGTCCGGTCTCGGCCGCCGCCCCCGGCGTCGGCTCGCCCCTGCCGGCGTACCGCTGGGAGCACACCGACCGTGCCCTCGGCGACCAACTGGCCCTGGAGACAGAGGGCTTCGCCGGCACGGTCGAGCCCGGCCACGCCGCCGTCCGGTTCACCGACCCGGCCACCGGCGCCGACGTGCTGCCCACCATCCGCGCCGAGATGCACCGCGTCGCGCGCGGCGCCGAGACCGCCCCGGTACGTGAGACCGGTTCGTCGGTCTACCAGGTCTTCGACGGTTCCGGCACCGTCACCGTCGGCGAGAAGTCGTGGTCCGTGACGCGTGGCGACCTGTTCGTCGTCCCGTCCTGGCAGCCGCTGTCCGTGCGCTCCGAGGCGGACTCCTCCGACTCGGACTCCGGCGCCCTGGACCTGTTCCGCTTCAGCGACTCCCCGATCTTCGAGGCGCTCCGGCTCAACCGCACCCACGTGGAAGGAACCACCCGATGAAACTCGCCACTCTCCGCACAGGCACCACCACCAGGGCCGTCCGGATCGACGGCGACGTCCTGGTCGATCTCGGCGCCACCGACGTCGGGACCCTGCTGGGCCAGGACGACTGGTCCGAGCGCGCGGCCGCCGCCACCGCCGGCGACGCCAGGACGTACGGCGCCGACGGCGCCGAGTACGCGCCCGTGGTCCCGCAGCCCTCGAAAGTGGTCTGCGTCGGACTCAACTACCGCAACCACATCAAGGAGATGGGCCGGGAGCTGCCCGAGCACCCGACTCTGTTCGCCAAGTTCGCCGATGCGCTGATCGGTGCCGGGGACGACATCGTCCGGCCGGACGAGACGCACCAGTTCGACTGGGAGGTGGAGCTCGCGGTGGTCGTCGGCAAGCGGGTGCGCCGCGCCCGGGGCGAGGCGGCCGAGCAGGCCATCGCCGGGTTCACCGTGCTCAACGACATCACGTGCCGGGACTGGCAGTTCCGTACCCGCGAGTGGCTGCAGGGCAAGATGTGGGACTCCACCACGCCTGTCGGCCCCTGGCTGGTCACCCCCGACGAGCTGCCGGGCGGCGTCCGCCCCGCGCTCGGTGTCCGGCTGACCGTGGACGGTGAGGTGATGCAGTCCGACTCCACGGCCGATCTGCTCTTCGACCCGGTCGCGCTTGTGGAGTACGTCTCGACGATCACGCGCCTCAACCCCGGTGACATCATCGCCACCGGTACCCCCGGCGGTGTCGGGCACGCCCGCAAGCCGGGGCGTTACCTGGTCGGCGGCGAGACGGTCGTCGCCGAGATCGACGGCCTCGGACGCCTGGAGAACCGTGTCGTCAAGGAGAAGTCCGCCTGATGGACCGTACCTTCGAGGACGCTCGCAGCTGGGCACAGCTCGGCACCACCCTGTTCGTGCAGGCGGCAGATCTCGCCGACGCGGAGCTGGACGCACCCAGCGCACTTCCCGGCTGGACCCGTAAGCATCTGGTCGCGCATATCGCAGCCAACGCCGACGCCCTGGGCAACCTCGTCCACTGGGCTGCCACCGGCCGTCGCACCCCGATGTACTCCTCACCCGAGGAGCGCGCCGCCGGTATCGAACGGGGGGCCGCGATGCCGGCAGCGGAACTGACGGGATGGCTCCGCCGCTCCGCGGAGGAGCTGACGGCGGCGACGGCATCCCTCAGCGACGAGCAGTGGCGATCCCCGGTCGTGACGGCACAGGGCCGCACCGTGCCCGCCACCGAACTGCCCTGGATGCGCTCCCGTGAGGTGTGCGTCCACGCGATCGACCTGGGTACCGGCCTGACCTTCGCCGACCTGCCGGCCGGCTTCCTCGCCGCGCTCTGTGACGACGTGATGGCCAAGCGGACCAAGGAGCGCGGCCCGGCGCTGCTTCTGGAGGAGACCGACACGGGGGCCGTCCGGAAGCTCGCCGGGGAGGGCGGCCCGACCGGGATCGCCGGTCCCCTCCACGAGATCACGGCCTATCTCACCGGGCGCACGCACACCCTCACCACCCCCGGCGCCGGACCGGCGCCTGCCCTGCCCCGCTGGCTCTGAGCGCCCGACGGGACCGGAACCGGCTGTGGACGGCCTCCGACGGCTGCCCACAGCCGCCCGGCCGGCCCCCGAAGCTCCCGCCGTCCGGCCGTGCGACGGACTCCCGCCACGTGGTGACTCCACCAGGCAACGGCTCCCGCCGGTCGACGACTCCTGCGATTCGAGGAAGACACGATGAACCCTGCGATCCCCGTGCCACCCGAGGTACCGCCCGCCGGTGGCGAACCCGACGTGATCATCGTCGGAGGCGGCATCGGCGGCCTGAGCTCCGCCTTCGCCCTTTCCCGGCAGGGGATGCGCGTACGCGTTCTCGAACGGGCCAAGGAATTCGGCGAGGTCGGAGCCGGCATCCAGATCGCGCCCAACTGCACCCGCATCCTCGCCGAGTACGGCCTCCTCGACGAAGCCAAGGAGCTGGGGGTGCTGCCGGAGAACATGGTGATGCGCGATGCCCTGGACTCCCGCGAGCTCACCCGGCTCGACCTGCGCGACCTGGAGCGGCGCTACGGATTCCCGTACATGGTGATCCACCGCAGCGACCTGCACGGAATCTTCCTGCGCGCCTGTCAGCGGTCCGGTGTGGAGCTGCTGACGGATCAGACGGTGGTCGACTACGAGCACACCGACGACGGCGCCCGGATCCGCCTGGAGAACGGCCGGTCCGAGGAGGCGCCGGTGGTCATCGCCGCCGACGGGCTGCACTCCGTGGCCCGGCGGAAACTGGTCGGCGACGAGGTGGTCAGCTCCGACTACGTCGCCTATCGCGCAGCCGTCCCGATCGGCACGGTGCGCGACAACGGCGTCGCGGAGAAGGACGTCACCGTGTACGTCGGCCCGCGCTGCCACTTCGTGCAGTACGCCCTGCGCGGCGGCGACATGTTCAACCAGGTCGCCGTGTTCGAGTCGCCGAAGGCGCTGGCCGGTAAGAACGACTGGGGTACGCCCGACGAACTGGACGCCGCCTTCGCCGCCACCTGCGACACCGTGCGCAAGGGCATTCCACTGATGTGGCGGGACCGGTGGTGGCAGATGCTCGACCGGGACCCGGTCGAGACGTGGGTGCACGGCCGGATCGCGCTGCTCGGCGACGCCGCCCATCCGCCGCTGCAGTACATGGCGCAGGGCGCGATCATGGCGATCGAGGACGGCTGGGTCTTCGCCCAGCACGTCGCCCGCCAGTCCGGCCGGGCCGCCGGAGCGCCGGACTGGGACGCCGTGCTCGCCTCCTATGAGGCCGTCCGCGTCGAGCACTGCCGCCGGGTGCAGTCCACCGCCCGTGCGTGGGGCCACCTCTGGCACCTGGACGGCGAGAAGCGGCTGCAACGCAACGAGATCATGCGCGGCAGGGACGCCGACGACTACGCCTTCACCGACTGGGTGTACGGCCCCACCGCGCTGGACCCCGACGAGGAACCCGCGATGTTCACGCCGATCCCGCTCTCCTCGGCCCGGCTCGGGGGTGCAAACGCGGCGGGAGCGCCCGCACCGGCCGGCATCGGGGGCTCGGGCACCGATGCTGGTGCGGGAGGTGTCGTGAAGTGACCGAAGCCTTCCTGTACACGGCGGTCGGCCCCCCTCGGCGGGTTCAACGGAGCGCCGGCCGGTGTCCGCCCCGCCGGCCTGCTCGTGTGAACGCCGGTCCCGCAGGCCACCAGGGTCTGCGGGACACATTGGCTTACGAACTGTAAGGGATCAGTGCTGGGTGTATCGCAAGAAGTCGGCATGTGTACTCGGCGTACAGCGACGCGTAGGATCCAGGCATGGCGAACCTTCGTGAGGCACAGAAGCAGATGACACGCCGTCTGCTGCTGGAGTCGGGGCTGGAACTGTTCAAGGCGAAGGGATACGCCACCACCACGGTCGATGACATCGCGACCGCGGCGGGCACCACGCGAGTGACCTTCTACGCGTACTTCTCCTCCCGCAGCGAGCTGATGAAGGCACTCATCGACGAGCAGCTCAACGCGGTGCTGCAGCGCGTCCGCTCGCCCGAGCACGGTTCCACCGCCCAGGACCTCGTCGCCACCGTCTGCGACGGCACCCCCGAGGGGATCATGGCGTGGCTGCGGCGGACCACCGAAAGCTGGCCGGCCATCTACCCGATCATCCGTCTCGGCCGTGATGCCGCGGTGATCGAGCCGGAGCTCACCGACCTGGTCGAGCGCTGGATGGAGGAGGCCATCGGCGACATCGAGGACGGACTCACTGCGGCGGGGCGGTTCGAGTCCCATCAGCGCCACTTCCGGGGCGTTCTCGCGATGGCACAGCTCGACTTCGTCGCCCAGAACTGGCACCGCGTCGACTGGAAGCTCACGCATGAGCAGATGATCGAGGAGCTCGGTGCCAGCTGGGTGGCACTGCTCACCTGACCCGGCCCGGTTCGCGCGTCAGAGGCACGCGGCGGCGTCGAACAGCGGTGCCCGGAGCCACTCGATGAAGTGCCGGTCGGCCAGTCCGGGGTTCCGGGCCATGTCGATCCCCAGCCCGGGGAGCGGGAAGGGGAACTCCTCGATCCGCAGATCAGAGCGCTTCCGCATGGCGGCGGCGATCTGGTGGCGCAGGAGCGCGACGCCGCCGGCGCGTGCGACCAGGTAAGGCACGAGCAGGAAGTCGGAGATCAACAGACCGGTGCGGTAGGCGATTCCCTCTTCCTCGAGCAGCGAATACGGGAAGACCCGCCGGTCGGTGTCGACGACAACGTGCGGCTGCGTGGTCAGGAGGTCGCGGGCGCTCGACTCCGGTGGCGTGTCGGGTGCCGGCGGAATGTCGGCGCGCGCCTCGACATCGAAGATGACGCGGCGGCGACGGCCCCTTCCGCCAGATCGGTGACACCGACCTGGGAGCACCAGCTGTAGAGCTCGCCGGTGATCGGGAAGCTCTCGCTCGTACGCCGGTTCATCGGACCGATGACCTGCATGGCGGCCTGTGCCCAGCGGAGCATGTTGTCGCGCACCTGGCCCGTGAAGCCGATCAGGTCCGCGACGACCTCCGGCGGGAACGCCCGGGCGAGGGCGTCGATCGCCTCGAAGGGGCCCCTCTCGACGAGCTCCGCGACCAAAGCGTCCGCCTTCGCCTCGATCCGCCCCTTCGCGCCCCGCAGCGCACGCGGCGAAAGGTTCTCGGTGAGCGTGGCGCGCAGTTGGGTGTCCACCGGCGGATCGGACGCGAGCGAGGTGCCTGCCGGCGCCGTGTTGGTCATCGGGTTGAAGACGATCGAGGCCGAGGAGAACGACTCCCAGTCGGCGAGCGCGTCACGGACGACGTCGTACCGCGTCAGCACGTGCACATCGCGTGTTCAGGCAACTGTCAGACCAGTATTTTTTCTTGATGTTCGTTTCATTGACGTCATGTAAACCGAATGGCTAGTGTGACTGCAGCCACAGGGTGCTTTGCGCACCCCACCCCGACACGTGAGGGCAGGCATGAGCGTCAAGAGCAACACCGTGCATACCGTTCTGGGGCCGGTGCCGACCGAGAAACTGGGCGTCGTCTCGGTGCACGAGGCACTGCTGTCAGTGCTCCCGGGCGCCGAGTACGCCTTCGACATCACCATCGACCGCGCGGAGATCTTCGAGACCCTCGCGGCGAAGCTGAAGGACTTCCGAACCCACGGCGGCGGCACGATCGTCGACAGCACCGGCATGTTCCACGGCCGGGACGTCCGGCTGTACGAGGCGCTCTCCCGCGCGACCGGCGTGCACATCGTCGCGTCCACGGGGCAGGGCCCCGAGGAACTGCTCGGCGGCTACTTCCTCACCCCGCAGACCAACCCGCCGACCCCGTGGCCGGCCGAGAAGTTCGCCGACCTCTTCACCAAGGAGGTCGCCGAGGGCATGGTGGTCCCGCGCGTGGAGCGACGCGGCGCCGCCGGCCTGATCGCCACCGCCGCGACCAGCGAGGGCATGACCGCCACCGACGAGAGTCTGTTCCGCGGCGCCGCCCGGACCGCCCTGGGCACCGGTGTCGCCGTCTCCGTCCGCTACGGAGCCGACGCCGTCCACGACCTCGACGTCCTCCTGGACGAGAAGTTGCCGGCCGAGCGCGTCGCCGTCGGCGGACTCGACCGCAGGAACGCCGTCGACGCCGGTGCGCCGATGGAGATCGCCCGCCGCGGCGCCTACGTCGCGCTGGACCACGCCGGAACGCAGGACGAGACGCACATCGGCGATGCCGAGCGCGCCGCTCTGACCGCCGACCTCGTGCGGGCCGGCTTCGGCGACAGGATCCTGCTGTCGAGCAGCGCGACCGGGGTGGCCAAGGGGCACTCCGGCAACGACCTGCCGTACAGCTACGTCCTGACCACCTTCGTCCCGCTCCTCACGGCACAGGGGCTCAGCGCCGAGGAGGTCCGGCGGATTCTCGTGGACAACCCGCGCGACCTGCTGTCGGTGCGCTGACCGCGCGACATCGAACGACCAACCCGTTCCGACTTTCCTGAAGGTGAATGCTTTGTCGAGAGTGAACACCGTCCTGGGACCTGTCCCGGCCGAGGAGCTGGGTCTCGTGGCCGTCCACGAACATGTCGGCTACGGCATGCCGGGCTCCGAGCTGGACACGAAGTGGTGGAAGACCCCGGAGCAGCGGTACGACGAGACCGTCCCGAAGCTGCGCCGGTTCCACGAGTACGGCGGCGGCACGTTCGTCGACGCGACCGGAATCTGCAACGGCCGTGACGTCGACTACTACAAGTCGCTGTCCGCGAAGACGGGCGTCCACATCGTCGCCTGCACCGGCTTCGTCGGTGGCGACACAGCCCTGCCGTTCTTCGCCGGGGCCAGTGTCGAGTACCTGACCAGTCAGTTCGTCCACGAGATCACCGTCGGCATCGGCAACACCGGCAGCCTCGCCGGTGTCATCAAGGTCGGGGTGAGCCGCGGCGGCCGAATGACGGACCTGGACAAGCGGATCTACCGCGCCGCGGCCCGGGCCTCGCTGGCCACCGGTGTGCCGATCCTGACCCACCTCGCGATCGACGCCGAGAACGCCATCGCGATCTTCACCGAAGAGGGACTCCCGCTGCACCGGGTCCTGTTCGGGCACGTCGACGACGGCGTGAACGCCGACAGGACACGTGATGTCTGGATCGCGGAACAGGGCGGCCGCATCGGCTTCGACACCTTCGGCTACGAGACCGAGCTGCCGGACCCGCCGTTCTGGGCACGCCCCCGCAAGGAGCGCCTCGACCACTTCCTCCGTTTCATCGGCGAAGGCCGGCTCACGCAGGTCCTGGCCTCCGCCGACGCCAACTGCAGCCCGCTGGGCTGGCCGGGCGTGAAGGGCCACACCGTCAACTACATCTTCGAGGACCTCATCCCGGACCTCCGTGACGCCGGTCTCGACGAGGCCACGATCAAGACGATCTTCGTCGACAACCCCGCCGACTTCCTGACCATCCAGAAGTAGAGAGAACCGCTATGCAGCCCTCAGACCTGAAGAACCTGAAGATCGCCATTGTGGGAGCGGGGTACGGCGGCGCTGCGGCGGCCAAGGCGCTGAGCCTGCTCGGCGCGGACGTCAACGTCTACGAGCAGGCGAACCAGATCCGGGAGGCCGGCGCCGGCATCGGGCTGCGGCCCTCCACCATGAACCGGTTCCGTGAATGGGGCATCTTCGACGCGATCGCGAAGGTGAGCTCGCCGAGCGAACTCTTCGAAATCCTCACGCCCACCGGCGAGCCGATCATGAAAGAGGAGTGGCCGGTCTCCGGTGAGCAGACCCACACCCACCTCATCCACCGCGGGGACTTCATCGACGCTCTCCTGAGCGTGCTCCCCGAGGGCATGGTGCACCTCGGCCACAAGCTGGAGAGCGTCCAGGACAAGGGCGACACCTCCGTCCTGACCTTCGCCAACGGCAAGACCGTCGAGGCCGACCTGGTCATCGGCGCCGACGGCATCAAGTCCGTGGTCCGCGGGCTGTTCAGCGACAAGGGCCCGGTCTTCTCCGGCGAGCACGCCTACCGCGCTGTCATCTCCGTCGACGACGCCTACGGAATGGTCGTCGACGACAACCTGCGGATGTACATCGGCCGGGGAACGAAGATCTATCTGCTGCCGCTGCGCCACCGCAACCAGGTGTCGTTCGACATCACCGCCCTGTGCCCGGACGGCACCTGGGTGCCGGAGGTCAGCAAGGAGGAACTCCTGGCGACGGTGGGGGGCTTCGACGAGCGCCTCGTGAACATCACGCGCGACCTCGACATGGCCACCGTGAACATCCGCGCCGTCTACGACATCGACTCGATCGACACGTGGCACTCGGGCTCCGTCGTGCTGATGGGCGACGCGGCCCACTCGATGCTGCACCACCAGGGCCAGGGTGCGAACTCCGCGGTCGAGGACGCCGGCGCGCTCGCCGACGCCCTGCGGGAGTCCGCCTCCGTGAAGGGGGCACTGGCCCTGTTCCAGGCCACCCGCAAGCCCGTGACCGACAAGCTGCAGGCGATCTCGCGTCAGAGCTGGGGGGCCGAGGGCGAGATCGACGAGGTCTTCCCCGGGCAGAAGCCCACCGCCGCTGCGAAGGACTGAAACCATGACGCTGCATCCCGAGATCGCCAAGTTCGTCGCCGGTCTGCCGGCCCCGTCCGAGGGCCCGCTCGACCCGGTCGCCATGCGCGCCGGGGACGAAACGCATGTCACCCCCTTCGACAATCGTCTGCCGCTCCACGCGGTCCAGGACGTGACCGCACGCACGGCGTCCGGCGAGGTACCGGTGCGGGTCTACACACCGGTGGAGGCCGACAGCTACGGCGTGCTCGTCTACTTCCACGGCGGCGCGTTCTTCCTCGGCAGCCTGGAGACGCACGACCACATCGCACGTTCGCTGGCGAAGGAGACCGGGCTCAAGGTCGTCTCCGCCGGCTACCGCCTGGCACCCGAGGCAGCCTTCCCGGCCGGTCTCGACGACTGCTACGGGGTGGTGCGCTGGGTCGCCGAGGAAAGCGGAAGCCTTGCCTGGGACGGCACGACCCTCGCCATTGCCGGCGACAGCTCCGGCGGCAACTTCGCCGCCGCGGTCGCGGCCAGGGCCCACGACGACGACTTTCGCCGGATCACCCACCAGGTGCTCTACTACCCCTCGCTGGACCTGGACTTCGACGTCGACCGCTACGCCTCGCTGCGGGACAACGCCGTGGGCTACGGCCTGGAGACGGCCGGTCTGAAGCCCTTCAACGCCTTCTACGTCAACAGCGGCGCCGATGCCGCGGACCCGCTCGTCTCGCCGGTCAGGCGGGCCGACCTCAGCGGACTGCCGCCGGCCCTGGTCGTCACGGGGGAGCACGACCCGCTGCGCGACGAGGGCGAGCTCTACGGCAAGCGGCTGCGCGAGGCCGGCGTGGCGGCGACGGTGAGCCGCTACGAGGGCGCGGGCCACGGATTCGTCCAGCACTTCTCCTGGATCCCGGAGTACCACCAGGTCTTCGCGCAGACGCGCGACTTCCTCACCCGGCGCTGACTCCGGCCGACCCGCGCACGAGTTCAGAAAGAAGACCATGACACACGCAGTCAACGTCCATCCCCTGGTCTCGCCATGGGGCCGGTTCGGGCTCTACAGCTTCTTCATCGACGCACCCGAACCGGCCGTCGTCGACACCGGGATCGCCTCCTCGCCCGCCGAGGGAATGGCCCCGGCGCTGGAGGCGATAGGCCGTCGCATCGAGGACGTGCGGTGGATCCTGCTGACCCACGGTCACATCGACCACGTCGGCGGGGCGCACGCCCTGTGGGAGCTCACCGGCCGGCGCGCACAGGTGGTCATTCACGAGGCCGACGCACCGATGCTCCGCTCACGGCGGGCCCACGTGGATGAGTACCTCGCGGGGCGGGGACAGTACCTGGGCGACCCCGAGGGCGAGGCGAAGGTGACGGGTGCCACGAATGCCGTCATCTCCGGCGAGATGGAGCCCTCCCTGCTGGTCAAGGGCGGAGAGACACTGTCCCTCGGGGGCAGCGTCACCGTCTCGGTGCACTCGATCCCGGGCCACACGCCCGGGTCGGTCGCCTACGTCGTCGACGGTCAGCGTTCGGTGTTCGTCGGCGACTCCGTACAGGTCCACGGCGCCGCCAACGGCTTCCCCGGCTACACGGATCCGGCGGGCTACCGCACCAGTCTGGAGTACCTGCGAGACGAGGTCCGTCCGCAGAACCTCTACCTCGGACATCCGTACCGTCGTGCCGACGGCACGCCCTACGGCGTCGAACTCGACGCCGTGCAGGCCCAGGCGGCCATCGAGCAGAGCCTCGCCGTCGAGGGCAGGGTCGGCGCGGCCGCCTGCGGCTGCCTGGAGGCCGGCCTCCAGGAGACGGATTCGCCGTACTCGCCGTTCGCCCGCGCCGCCGGGGAACTGGGCTATACCGGCGACCCCACGCTCGAGCCCTCGCCGTTCTTCACCTCGATGAACGGCTACCGCACGCATCCGGAACAGAACTTGTGACACAGGAGCTTCGCACTCATGACTGACTTCCAGACGATCCGGGCCGGCGAACAGACGATCGCCGTCCGCAAGGATCTGCGGGTTCCGATGAGGGACGGCGTCGAACTCGCCGTGGACGCCTACCAGGGCCCGGACGACAAGCCGCGGCCCGCCCTGATCGCGATGAGCGCTTACGGCAAGGAGCTGCAGGCCCTCGCCCTCACCACGCCACCGCAGCGCCGGCCGAGCCCGATGTGGGACGGCTGCATCGAGGCAGGCGACATCGCTCGCGTCGTCAAGGAGGACTACGTCCACGTCATCGGTGACATGCGTGGCACCGGTGGCTCCGGCGGTGTCATGATCGGCAACTACAACTTCGGCGGTGTCTCCCAGGGGCAGGACCTCTACGACGTCGTCGAGTGGGTCGCCGCGCAGCCGTGGTGCGACGGCAACGTCGGCATGATCGGCATCTCCTACTTCGGTTCCATGCAGGTGCTCGCCGCAGCCGAGCGGCCGCCGCATCTCAAGGCGATCTTCGTCAGTGGCGGCCACTTCGACTTCTACGAGACGACCTACCACGGCGGCGTCATGTGGTTCATGCCGCGCGCCGCCCGTGAGGGCCGTGGCGGTGACTCCGGCATCGCGCACACCAACATCAAGTCCCGTATGCACGACGTGCACTCTCCCGAGGAGCTGAAGAAGCTCGTCGACGAGCGGCTCCAGGACCCGGACGTGGCGGCCTGGCCCAACCTCGTGCACGTGCTCAAGTACCCGAAGAACCGCGAGTTCTGGTTCGACATCGTGATGAACCAGTTCGACGGCGACTGGTACCAGGAGCGCAACCCCATCACGCTGGCCGAGAACATCGAGATCCCGGTCTACCTGCAGATCGACCAGGGACGGGGCTGGACGGTCGACGGTCACATCGACCTGTTCAACACCCTGAAGGGCCCCAAGAAGCTCGACATCGGCTCCTACCCCCCGATGCAGTCGCGCCCCTGGGTCGAGGAGCACGAGAAGATGTTCCGCTGGTACGAGTACTGGCTCAAGGGCATCGACAACGGCGTCATGGAGGAGCCGGCCGTGAACGTCTTCGTGGAGGGCTCGCGCGAGATCGCCACGGGGGAGCAGTGGCCGCCGAAGGAGGCCGAGCACAAGTCGCTCTACCTGCGCCCGCGGCACAAACTCTCCTTCCAGCCCGAGACGATGGGCTTCGAGCACGCCGCGCCCGACGGCTTCTACCAGGCACCGCTCACCGTCACCGACAAGGTGGAGATGCTGAGCTGGAGCACCGGTCCGTTCGAGGAGCCCACCGAACTGATGGGCACCGGTGCGGCGCACCTGTTCGCGGAGATCGACCAGGTGGACACCAACTTCATCCTGCGTCTGTGGGACGAGTCCCCGGGCGGTGCCCGGCAGTTGATCACCAGCGGCTACCTCAAGGCATCGCACCGCGAGCTCGACGAGGAGCGCACCACCGAGGGCGACCCCCACCACCCGCACACCCACGCCGTTCCGGTGCAGCCCGGGAAGATCGAGGAGTACGTGCTGCGGCTCTACCCCTTCGCAGCCACCTTCCTGCCCGGCCACCGACTGGTGGTGGAGCTCTCCAACAACGAGCCGCTGGCCGACTCGCACAACGCGCTCCTGCCGCCGGACGCCTTCCACCTGCCGGTGGGCCGCCCCGTCACCCACAAGATCTACCGGGACGCGGCGCACCCCTCCCGGCTGGTCCTGCCGTTCACGACGGTGACGGAGGCGGCACAGTAGGGCAGGACGCCCGCCGGCACCTCATGCGCCGGCGGGCACCTTGCTGCCGCTGTTGAGCCGGCCGATCAGGCTCGTTTCGGCGCGGTGCTGATGACGTCACGTCAGGCGTAGTTGCGCAGTTGGGGCCACATCTGGCCCCAGGGGTGCCGGGGCCCGGTGCATACGTAGACGCTGCCGCCCCATTCGATGTTGTGCACGCCGCTGGGATTGGAGAGGCCGGTGGCCACGCGGACGTGCCGGAAGTACTGGCGCAGGTGGGCGGCGTAGCCGGGGGCATGGTCGGGGCCGGGGGCGACCGCCAGCACGGTGGTGGCGTGCGCGTTGCCTGGGCCCCACCACCAGTTGGTGTTCTGCGCCCCCACGGCGGTGGGCAGTCCGGTGCCGCGGCCCAGTTCGTTGATGGCACCGGCCTCGCCGTAGTCCGCCGCGAAGATCACCGCGTTGGCGCGCTGTCCGGCCGGGAGACCGGCCCACACCTGTTGCACGGAGCCGACCAGCTGGGGCCAGCCCAGGGTCTCCCCGGATGTCGAGTTGAGGCCGTACGCCCAGGCCATGGTGGAGGCCGGCAGCACCGGCAGCGCGATCACGGCGGACAGCGCGGCCGAGAGGGCGGTCGCGATCACCAGGCGGCGCATGCGCTCCGGGCGGGAGTGCAGCCACTCGTCGAGTCCCACGGCCCCCGCCGCCAGCAGGCACACGTACAGACCGGCCAGGTAGTAGACCTGCGCGCCGGTCGTCACGGCGAAGAGTACGAACAGCACGGCGTACGCGATCACCAGGCACCGCCACAGCGGGCGGCCGGACCGCCACAGGAACCGCAGGCCCGCCATCCACAGCACCACCATCGCCACGCAGGAGATGCTGAGCTGGCCCACGATCCAGGTGGGAATGTTTCCCGGGCCGCCGTGCTCCCCGTTCAGCGCCCGGGTCATCTCGAACATCGCCCAGCCGTGCCGCTCCTGCCACCACAGGTCGGGCAGCACGAGCAGTACGGCGATCACCGCCCCGGCGAGCATTCGGCGGTCGGCCACGGTCCGCCGGGCGGGGCCGAGGAGCGCCGCGGCCAGCAGCACGGCCCCGAAGCTCGCCGCAAGGTGGTTGAATTCCGAGCCGATGCCGACCAGTGCCCCTGCGGCGAGCCACCACCGGGTGTCGCCGGTGCGGCCGATCCGCACGACCACGAGCGCGAGCGCCGCCCATGCCAGCGTTTCGTACGAGGTCGTGTTGGCGACGTGCCCGCTGCCCAGCAGCACGGGCATGGTGCCCGTCGCGACGGCCGCGAGCAGCTGCGTCCGTCGCGCGCCGCCGAACTCCCGCGCGGTCAGGCCGCCCACGACCACGGTGCCGGCGGCGGCCAGCGCGGGCCACAGTCGCAGGCCTGTCTCCGAGACCCCGAACAGCGACAACGAAACCCGGGCCAGCAGGGGAGCCAACGCCGGCTGGTCCACATAGCTCGCCTGGAGGTGCCGGGCGGAGTCGAGGAAGTACAGTTCGTCGCGGTGGAAACCGTAGCGCCCGGACAGCGCCATCAGTACGGCGAACACCACCCCCGCGACAGCGAACACCCGCCGGTCCAGCGGTTCGATCCGCTCGGCGCCCGCCTCGGCCTTGTCAGCGTGTTCCACGTGTGCCATCCCCGCCCCCGGGAGCTCGGCCCTCGGCCGCGCCGTCCGCGCAGTCGGGGCACCCCGGCCGCGCAGCGCTCCGGGACGGTCGTACCGTACGCACCCGACCTGAGTGCAGTGAAGCGCACCCCCAGGGTGACGCTTCTGGATATGGACCCGGGGGTCGGCAACAGCCTGTTTGTGCAGGGGTGTTGCCGTTGGATCAGTGTTGCCCGGAGGGTGAGCGGTGGTGACCGCGAGCCCCTGAGCCGGTCGACGGGCAAGAAGGTGCATCTCGCTCAAGCGGGCACCCTGCGGTCGCCCGTGAGGCAACTTCCACACCCCGTCGGGCGTGAAGAGGTCCGCGACACTGCCCGGATTGCCCAGGTCGAGGCGGCGCGCGAACTCGACGATCAGGCGCTCGCAGGATCGCAGGCTCGCTCGGCGAAGAAGCGTTCCATCGGGTCAAGGGCCTCGGTCGCCATCGCCCGCCGGCGCCGGCCCTCCATGGGGACCGCGATCACTTCTCGGCTCCCGATGCACGTCGCTCGGGGAACCAGCGGAATGTCGCACATAACCGGGGGTATTCATTTTTGGACATCAGACATAAGATGTCTGATGTCCAAGATTTGATCATCGAGTGAGGAGTCGCGGATGAGCACCGCCCCAGTGCCCGGAGAGATGAGATCGCGTGACCCCGGACAGCGGGGGAGTGACCACCGGGTGGCCGTCATCGGTGCGGGAGCCATCGCCCGTGATCACGTCATTGCGCTCGCTGGTGTGCCGGGGCTGCGGCTGACTCATGTCGTCGACCGGCATCCCGAACGGGCCGCCGCGCTGGCGGCTCTCGCCGAGGGCGCCACCTGGTCGACCGACCCGGCGACCGCATGGTCGGACAGCATCGACGTCACCGCCGTGTGCACCTCTCCCGAGTCGCACGCCGAACTCTCCGTGGCCGCGCTCCGGGCCGGCCGGGCCGTCCTGCTGGAAAAGCCCGCCGCGCTGAACGTGGCCGACGCCGACCGGATCCTCGCAGCCGCGAAGGCGGCCGGCCGCCCCCTGCTCGTCGCCCAGACGGCCCGGTTCCAGCCCGTCCACCTGGAGATCGCACAGGCGGTCGCCGAGGGCGCGATCGGCACGCCCCGCCTGGCCCACCTCACCTGGTACACCGGACATGTCTGGCCCGGAGGCTGGCGGGGCTGGCAACTGGACTCGTCCCGCTCGGGAGGCCACGTCGCCCACAACGGCGTGCACGCCCTCGACCTGCTGACCTGGCTCATGGACGACGAACCGGTCCGGGTCTTCGCCCGCCCCTGCCGCACCTGGGCCCCCGGGATGCCTACCCCCGACAGCTTCCAGATCCTCGTACGGTTCGCCGGCGGCGCTCTCGCCACCGTCGAACTCTGCTACGCACTCGTCGAACGCGGCACGTTCGTCCGCCGGCTCATGCTCTCCGGCACCACCGGCACCCTGCACCACAGCAGCGAGAACGAGCCGCGGTCACACTCCGCGTCGCCCGTCGCGCCTGCCTCGATCGAGGGCGCGATGACCGAGCAGACCAGGCACCTGCGCGATGTGCTCGACGGGGCCGCGGCTCCGCTGACCGCGCCCCACCAGATCCGTGCCGCCCTCGCCGCCGCTCTGGCGGCGCAGCTCAGCGCGGACGAGGGCCGCCCCGTCGACGTCAAGGAGGTCTGCTGACATGAGGATCCTCATCGCGTCCGGGGTGCGGCACGCCCGCGACTACGTGCCGCTGCTCCGGTCCCTGCCAGGCATCGAGGTCATCGGCTGCGCCGACACTGCCGACAGCCCCTTCGCCGAGGACAGCGCCGCTCTCGCGCGTACGACCGGCATCCCGCTGGTCGACCTGGACCAGGGGCTCGCCTCCTGCGACATCGCCCTCGTGTGCAGCGAGCCCACGCGTCACGTCGACCTGGCGGTGAGAGCGCTCGAAGCCGGCTGCCACGTCATCGTCGACAAACCCGCTGCGACCGACACCCTCGGCGCACAGCGGCTGTGGGACGCCGCCGACCGCTCCCCGGGGCTGCTCACGGCCGTGCACCGCCTCTACTCCCCGCAGATCGCCCGCGCCCGGCGCATCGTGGACTCCGGTGCGATCGGTCTGCCCCTGGCCGTGGACGCGGAGTGGCTCGCGGCCGGCGGCCTTGAAGGAGCCACCGTCGAGCGCCCCGAACTCGTCTGCGACCCGGGCTTGTCCGGCGGCGGAGAGCTCATGAACTTCGGCTGGTATCCGGCCCTGGCGATCCGTCACCTGACCGGTCTTGAGGTGGAGGAGGTGGTCGCCTTCAGCAGCGGCGCACCGCGTGCGCCACTCTTCGACGGCCCGCACGGCGCCTACGGCGTGGAGGATGCGGCGGTCCTCTCGCTCCGCCTGGGCAACGCAGTGGTGGCGACGGCCACCGTCGCCCGCACACCCGCCGGGGTCGGCCCGGCCCCCGTGTCGTCCAGTCTGCGCGTGCTCGGCTCGCACGGTCACGTACTCGCCGACGAGGACGCTCCCTCGGTCGCCGTGCGCGGAGCGGACGGCGGCAGCCGCTCCCGGCAGATCGGCGGGCCCGCCGGTGTGACGGCGTTGCGGCTGGTGTTCACCGAGTTCTGTGAGGACATCCGCCACGGGCGCACTCCGCTGGTGACGGCGGCCGACATCCACGCGGCCGTGGCGGTGGTCGAGGCCGCGCTGTCCTCGGCGCGAGAGGACGGCGCTCCGGTCGCACCGGCCGTCCGCGCGGCGGGTGCGGGGGCAAGGAGGGGCTGACGTGTGGCGCGGGGCCGGCTGTGTGGTGTTCGCGCCGGGCAGCTGGCACAGCCCGCGTACCGGGACAGGTGCGCGGGCGACGCGCCGTCGGCATCCTCACGCGCTGAGCGTCGGCGTGCCGTTCCCCTTGTGGGCGCGGGTCTGGCGTCCTAGGATCCTGAACATGTTCACTGAACACGTTCAGTCACGAGCCGCGCAGCGGACTGCGACGCGACGCAGGGTCTTGGCATCGGCTGAACGGCTTTTCCGCGAGCAGGGCTTCGGCGCCAGCACGATCCGCCAGATCGCCACCGACGCGGAAGTCAGCACGGGCACCGTCATGTCGGTGGGCGACAAGGACGCTCTGCTCGTCGCCATCTTCGACACCTGGATCGCCGCCGTGCACGAGGGCCGGGACGGCGAGCGGGAGCAGGGCCACGTGACGCCGCTGGCCCCCGCGGCCGCGACCCAGGCGGTCCTGAACCTGGTCGAACCCTTCATCACCTACTTTGCCCTGGACCTCGAGCTGTCCCGGGAGTACGCCGCGGTGATCGTCCGCGGCACCCATGCATCAGCGGTGTTCCAGGCCCTCGCCCGGGCCTTGCTCACCGAGCTCGAGACTCTCCTGGCTCGCACGCCGCTCACCGCCACTCAGGCCGGTGCCGGCGCGCGCACCCTCTACTTCGCCTACCTGGGCATCCTCATGACCGTCGGCAACGGCGCCCTCGACCAGCGGGCGGCGGTCGCCCAGTTCCGAGAAGTCATCCGTTTCGTCGTCCACCGCGGAGGAACCGAGTCATGATCAGCACGCCCGACCCCTGGTGGCCCACCGCGCTGCTCGCTGTGGTGCTGTTCTCCGACGCGATCATGTCGGTGCGTCCCCCGATGTTCATTCAGCAGTGTCTGGACGGAGTGCGCTTCCCACGCGACTGGTGGTGGACGCTCGTAGTGGTCAAGCTCCTGGCGGCGGCAGGGCTTGCCGCAGGTCTCCGGTACGAGGGCGTCGGTGTGACGACGAACGTCGCGGTGATCGCCTACTTCGTATGTGCCTCCTACGCCCACTACCGTGCACGGTTCCTCAAGCAGGAGTTCTGGCTGAACTGCCTGGGCATGCTCGCGCTGTCGACAGCCGTCCTGTTTCTGTCACACACCGCCACGATCTGACGGGGCCGAGCCCTGGCCCCGGCAGCGATCCTCCTCATCTGCCGCCCGTTGGCGTGGCCCGCCAGGGATTACGGGACAGCCCTTAGCATGTGCCGATGTTCACTGCGCCGTCACGGGTCGAACTGTGCCCACTCACTCCCGCCGACCGGGCAGAGTTCTGCTCGCTCGTGCGGGCCAGTGCCGAACTCCACCTGCCGTGAGTGCAACTGCCCGCATCCGCTGAGGAGTTCCGGGTCTGGATGCGCCGCTTCGAGGACGACACCAACCTGGGCTATGTGATCCGCGTTCTGGAGACCGGTGGGGCCGGTGCCAGGGGGCATCCCTCGGTTATGCGGCCTTCGCCCCGTCCGCGGGGCGGGGTTACATGACCGAAGGGCTCGCCGCCGCCCTGGGGCACGCCTTCGAGGACCTTCGACTCCATCGTCTGGGCTTTCGTTACGAAGAACTGTCGCCCTCCTGTCTCTATATCGACGGGGTCTGGCGCGACCACGAACGCTGGTCCATCACCGCGCCATCTCCCTGGACGCCGGATCCTTCCCTTCCCGAGGTCTGAGAACTCCGGCGGGCGCAGGGGCGGCGGGACATCGAGGCCTTCCGGCGCTGGGAACCGGCCCAGGCGGCTGGCTTCTTCACCCCGGAGGGCCAGGTGGAGCGGATCGACAGCCTGCTGGCCGGATACCGGACCGGCGCCGTCCGGCCGGGCGTGGTGCTCGCGGAGGACGAGGTGATCGGGCAGGTCACCGTCGGAGGCATCCTGCCGCAGCCGCAGCCGCAGCCGCAGCCGCAGCCGCAGCCGCAGCCGCACCTGCGCCGCGGCTCCGTCGGATACTGGATTGCAGACGCCGCCCAGACTCAGGGGCACGCCGGGAACGCCCTCGGGCTCGTACTCCTGCAGCCTCGTCAGGTGTGGTCATTGGGCCTCCCGGGCGTGGTGAGCGCGCCGTTGAGGAAGAGGTCCACCAGTTCTTCGGTGCTCAGCGGGTCAGGAGCGCCAGGGCGGCCCGCGGACATGAGCATGAGCTGAATGGCGTCCGCGAGGCGTTCCGGCGCCGGCCGCAGGGCGTCCTGGTCGGCTTCGAACAGGACTGCCGGCGCCGCACGCGGCGAAGCGAGGCCCGCCTCGCGATCCGGGGAGCGGCCGTCCTTGCCTGGCGACAAGGCGCGCCGGAAATCGAAGGCCGTCAGTGGCTGCCGAGGAGGCCGGTCACCAGGGCTCGGAGCCCGTCCAGGTAGGTGTCCTCACCGGTCAACGGTGCCCAGCGGTCGGCGACCTGCGCCAGCCTGGGCAGCTCAACCGGGTCGAGGTCGCCGAAGACCTGTTCCCGGTAGGTCGCACGGTCCTCGCCTTCGCGTCGCCGGGCCGCCGTCGCCCGCACCACGATTTCGCCGGCCGTGTAGTACCAGATCGCACGGTAACCGTGCACGGCCCGCTCGGGCGACAGCCCGCATTCGACCAGGCCGTCGACGATCTGCTCGACGAACCACAGCGCGGACGCCGACATCAGGTCGTCCGCCGTCAGCACCTCCACGATCCAGGGGCAGGCGGCGAGCGCCTCATGGATCGCGGCGGCGGCAACGATGACCCGCTCGCGAGGGTGGGCGGGCGGTTCGGGCCGGTGCAGCGCCCGCGCTGCGTAGTCGTCAAGCAGCAGGACGAGCAGTTCTTCCTTGTTGCGGACGTGGTGGTAGAGCGCCATCGGCGTGCTGCCGATCTCGGTGGCCAGGCGCCGCATGGTCAGCCGGCTCACGCCTTCCTCGGTCACGATCCGGCGGGCCGTTCCGATGACCTCCTCGCGGGAGATACGAGGAGGTCGGCCAGGGGATTTGCGGGGTGCGGACGGCTGCGGCATGCCCCCATCATTCCCCAGGCCTCGACAACCGCGAACCTCTGCGGTTAGTTTCTATACATGTATAGAAACTCGCGAGGGCAACCCGGCGCGGTGCTGGCGGCCGCGGCCGTCGCCCAATTCGTCTTCGCCCTGGACATGTCGGTGGTCAATGTCGCGCTGCCCGCAATCCGCACCGCGTTGGGATTCGCGCCGCTCGACCTGTCGTGGGTTGTGCACGTCTACGCGCTCACCTTCGGCGGACTCCTGCTGTTGGGGGGCCGCGCTTGTGACCTGTACGGTCACCGTCGGCTGCTGATAGTGGGCCTTGCCGTATTCGGGGTGTGCTCGCTGGCGGGCGGCCTGGCCCAGGCTCCCTGGCAACTGATCGCCGCCCGTGCGGGCCAGGGGCTGGGTGCCGCCGCGGCTGCCCCGGCCGCGCTGGGCATGCTCACCAGCACCTTCCCCCAAGGCCCTCGGCGTGTACGGGCGCTCGGGGTGTGGAGCGCGGTGAACGCCGCAGGGGGAGCGCTGGGGGTACTGGCAGGCGGCCTGCTGACGGAGTACGCCGGGTGGCGCTGGGTCATGCTGGTGAACCTGCCCATCCTCGCGGTGGCACTCGCGCTGGTTCTGGCAGGCGTGCCCGCCGGCGTGCGGCCCGACCGGCGCGAGAGGCCGGACGTGCTCGGCGCCGTCCTGGCGACCGGCGGAGTGGGGCTACTGGTATTCGGTGTCGTCCGCACCGACAGCCTCGGGTGGGGCTCCCCGGCCACCGTGGCAACCCTCGCCGTCGCGGCCACGCTCCTGGCCGCCTTTGCCTTCGCCGAGTCCAGGGCCCCCGCGCCGCTACTGCGCCTCGGTCTGCTGCGCAGCCGCTGGGTGGCCGGTGCCAACGTTCTGGTGTTCCTGGCCGCGGCCGGACAGTTCACGGCGTTCTACTTCGTGTCCCTGTACATGCAGCAGGTACTGGGCATGAGTGCCGCAGCGACCGGCACCGCGTTCCTCCCCTTCTCCGTGAGCCTGGTCGCGGGCACCGTCATCGCAACCCGTGTCATCACGGCACGGACCCCTCGGGCTGCCCTGGTGCCCGGTGCGCTGCTGGCTGCACTGGGCCTGAGCTGGATGGCCTTCATCAGCCCCAGCGGCAGCTTCCTCACCGACGTGCTCGGCCCCTGCATCGTCTCCGGAGTCGGCGTCGGACTGGTCCTGGCTCCGGTCGCCGCCGCCGCGACCACCGGTGTCGCCTCCCGCGAGGCCGGCATGGCCTCCGGCCTTTTCAACAGCTCCCGTCAACTCGGCGGCTGCGTCGGCCTGGCCGCCCTGGCCACCGTCGCCGCACTCCGCACCGGCTCCGCCACGGACCCCGCCGCCCTCAACGACGGCTATGCCCTGGGCCTTGCTGTCACCGCAGGCCTCTTCGTACTCGCGGCAGTCGTGGCGATCGGCGTGCTGCCCCGACGTCAGGCCGCCACACCTGACCCGCAATCCGCCGCACCCGCAGAGAACCGACTCGAAGGAACGCCATCATGACAACGGCCCCCATTGACCTGTTCGCCTCCGCGCTGCAGTTTCGCCCCGACGGCGGTGTCCAAGCCGCCGAACGGCAGATGACGAGCAGCGACTCCCGTGCCTGGCAGATCGCGACCTTCCACGTGGAGTCCGACGCCGAAGTCCACGCCGACCACTGGGAGATGCACCCGGAGGCGGAAGAGGCGGTGTGCTGTCTGGCCGGCGGCGTCCGCCTCTACTTCCGTGCCACCACGCCCGGCGCCGAGGACATGGTGCAGGTGCCGGCGGGCACCGTCGTGATCGTCCCCCGCGGCCGCTGGCACCGCCTGGAACTGAACGCCCCCAGCGACCTGATGTCGATCACCCTTCGTCACGGCACTCGCCTCGAAAGGCGAACCGACACCCACTGACCGGAGGCGGCCCGGCAGATTCGCTGCCGGGCCCCTACGGGTCATGCCCGCCCGATCGGCAGAGCTTTGCCCGGAGGTCCGCCACAGGGTGCGCGCCAGGACGGCGGCGCTACCGGCTCGGCCATTGGCCCGGCCGCGCGCCGGGCGGGTGGCGGCTCCGTGGGACTGGAGATCGGCCGACCGTGACGGCGATCCGGTGCGCTGCCCCTCGCTCCTACCGGCCCACGGACGCAGAATTCCCATGCTCTGGGCGGAGGGGCTCCCGGCCCCGCGGCCGCGACTGCATCGCAGAAAAAACAAAGGCAAGGAGAAAGAGCTCTCCTTGCCGTTCTTAATTTATAGCCCGTCGGGGGGCTTGCCGCAAGGCCCCGGTCATGACGCAGAATCGGCGCTCGATGTCACCACCTGCGGAAACGGCGCCACGAGGTGCGTGTGTTGTTGTCGATGAACGAGGGACACGGTGGGGTCGAATCAGAGGTGGGACCAGGCAGCGCAGCTGTGAGGTGCTCGGCGCGGATGTGCGGGGGTGCGCGCCGCCCGGCTCGTTCGAGGGAGGACGACCGGGGATGAGGGCATGTTCGGCAGGAAGTTCGACAGAAGGGGAGGCGCCGATGATTCGATCCACCACCGCAGTGCAATCGAGCGCGGCTGCTTCGGAGGTATCGCGATGACTGAGCAGTACGTGTTGGATCTTCAAGAGGTTGATGCGAAGGAGGTCGCGGTTGTCGGCGGCAAGGCTGCGCATCTGGGTGGGCTGTCGGGCGTCGAAGGCATCCGCGTGCCGGGCGGCTTCTGTGTGACGACGGACGCCTTCCGGCGGATCATGGCCGAGGCGCCGTCGATCGACGGCCGGCTCGATGAGCTGGCGCGTGTGGACCCGGACGACCGCGAGGCCATCCGCACGCTCAGCGCGGAGATTCGCCGGACCATCGAAGGGGTTGCCATTCCGGGTGATCTCGCGGCAGCGATCACCGGTTCACTCGCCCGGCTCGGTGAGCAAGCCGCTTGCGCCGTCCGCTCCAGCGCGACGGCGGAGGACCTGCCGACGGCCTCCTTCGCCGGCCAGCAGGACACGTACCTGAACGTCGTGGGGCCGACGGCGATCCTTCAGCACATCAGCCGGTGCTGGGCATCGCTGTTCACCGAGCGGGCCGTGACCTACCGCCGACGGAACGGCGTCGACCACCGTACGGTCCACATGGCCGTGGTCGTGCAGCAGATGGTCCTCCCGCACGCGGCCGGAATCCTGTTCACGGCCGACCCCGTCTCGGGCAACCGGAAGGTCGCCACCGTGGACGCCGGCTTCGGCCTCGGCGAGGCACTGGTCTCGGGCCTGGTGAACCCGGATGTCTTCAAGGTGCGGGACGGCGAAGTCGTCGCCAGGACGATCGCTGCCAAACAGCGTGCCGTCGAGGCCTCGCCCGCGGGTGGGACACATGAAGTCGAGATCGACTCGCAGCGGCAGGAGCAGCCTGCGCTGACGGATGAGCAGGTCGTACGGCTCGTGCAGATGGGGCGGCGGATCGAGGCACACTTCGGTAGCCCGCAGGACATCGAATGGTGCCTGGGCGACGACGGCTTCCAGATCGTGCAGAGCCGGCCGATCACGACGCTGTTCCCCGTCCCCGAGAGGGGCGACGGGGAGAACCACGTCTACGTGTCCGTCGGACATCAGCAGATGATGACCGACCCCATGAAGCCGCTGGGGTTCTCCATGTGGCAGCTGACGGCCATGGTGCCGATGCACGAGGCCGGCGGGAGGCTGTTCGTCGACGTCACCGGCCGCCTGGCATCGCCCGCGAGCCGGGCCGGCCTCCTGGACGTCATGGGGAAGGGGGATCCGCTGGTGAGGGATGCTCTGGAGACCGTCATCGACCGCGACGAATTCGTCCCGTCGCTCCCGGACGAGGGCCCCGGCAGGCCGCCGGCCGGCAATGCGTCCACCCCGGTCGAGGCCGATCCGGCCATCGTTCCCGAGCTGATCGAGCGCAGCGAGGTGTCCGTCGGCGCCCTGGAACGCGATATCCGCACGAAGACCGGACCGGCGCTGTTCGACTTCCTGCTGAAGGCCTTCGAGGAGCACAAGAGGGTTCTCGGCGATCCGCTGAACTTCCGGGCGATCATGGCGGGGATGGACGCCACGTGGTGGCTGAACGACAGGTTGGAGGAGTGGCTGGGGGAGAAGAACGCGGCTGACACGCTGACGCTGTCCGCCCCCGACAACATCACATCAGAGATGGGGCTGGCACTGCTCGACGTCGCGGACGCGGTCCGACCGCACCCGGAGGTCGTGGCGTTCCTGCAGGGCGTCGAGGACGAGGGCTTCCTGGACGGCCTGGCGAAGCTCGCGGGTGGGACCGAAGCGCGCGACGCCATCGAGGCCTACCTCGACCGGTACGGCATGCGCTGCGTCGGCGAGATCGACATCACCAGGCCACGCTGGCGCGAGCGCCCCACCACCCTCGTGCCGGTGATCCTCGACAACGTCAGGAGTTTCGAGCCGGGTGCCGCCCGGAGACGCTTCGAACAGGGGCGTCAGAAGGCGCAGAAGAAGGAACAGGACGTGCTGTCACGCCTGCGGGCCCTGCCGGACGGGGACCGGAAAGCCGACGAGGCCAAGCGGATGATCGACCAGGTCAGAACCTTCATCGGATACCGGGAGTACCCGAAGTACGGCATCGTCAGCCGCTACTTCGCCTACAAGCAGGCACTGCTGGCGGAGGCCGAGCGCCTCGTCCGGGCCAACGTGATTCCTGAGAAGGAGGACATCTTCTACCTCACGTTCCAGGAACTCCACGACGTTGTGCGCTCCAACCAGGCGGACGGCCGGCTCATCCAGGAGCGCAAGGAGGCGTTCCGCGCGTACCAGGCGCTCACACCGCCACGGGTGCTCACATCGGACGGTGAGGCCGTCACCGGCGCCTACCGGCGTGACGATGTGCCTGCCGGCGCCCTGATCGGTCTGCCGGTTTCCGCCGGGACCGTCGAGGGGCGGGCCCGCGTCGTCCTCGACATGGCGGACGCCGACCTCGAAGCGGGCGACATCCTGGTCACGACCTTCACGGACCCCAGCTGGTCGCCGCTGTTCGTCGCGATCGCGGGCCTGGTGACGGAGGTGGGCGGCATGATGACCCATGGCGCGGTGATCGCCCGGGAGTACGGGCTGCCGGCCGTGGTGGGCGTGGAGCAGGCCACCCGGCTGATCCGGGACGGTCAGCGGATCCGCGTGCACGGAACCGACGGGTACATCGAGATCCTGCCCTGACCGAGTTGACCGAGGTGGCTGGGGCCGGCCACGGCCGGGACCGCTTCGCCTACCGGGCCGTACTCCGGCAGCGGTCCGGCTTCGCCCACCTCCTGGGCGAAGCCGTCGCCGGGGGCCGGCCCGGCCCGTTCGTGCCGTGAAGCCTGCGCGTCGCCTGACGCAGCCTGCCTCACACCGGTTCGGGCAGCGGTTCCGGTTGCCGTGCCGGGGCCGCCTTCGGGTCCCACATTTCGGTGGTCCGTACGTACAGGTGGATCACCGAGCTCATCGCGAGAATGAGCAGCGGTCCGAACACCCACGGATGCCGGGCCATTTCCATCGGCAGATAGCGATATGACACCAGGAGCGCGGCGAACACCACTGAACCGTAAGCGACCAGCTGAATGCCCGACCGGTCCCAACCGCGTTCCATGGAACGCAGAGCTGCCTCGATCGTGAGTGTGAAGACCACTCCGGCGATGATGTCAGCGCCGTAGTGGTAACCGAATCCCAGAGTCGCACCGAGCGTGGCGAGCAGCCAGAAAGCGCCGGCGAAGCGCAGAATCCGTGGACCCTTGCGGGAGTGGATGAAGATTGCGGTGGCCCATGCCGTGTGCAGACTGGGCATGCAGTTACGTGGGGTGATCTCGTCGAATGTCATGTGGTGCGGGGCGGTGATCTGAGGCATCGTGTCCGGCCACAGATTGGACAGCGCCCACTGTCCGCCGTCGGCACCGTAGGCGAAGACCGGCCCGACCACCGGGAAGATCACATAGATGCCTGGCCCGAGAAGACCGATGACCAGGAAGGTGCGCACCAGATGGTGGCCGGGGAAGCGGCGCTCGGATGCCACGTTACGCAGTTGGTACAGCGCGACAACCACTGCGGCCACTGCGAGTTGGGTGTAGACGTAGTCGAGGAAGCGGGCGCCGACCGGGCCGGTGGCCTCGACGAGCCGGCCCACCAGCCACGACGGGTTGCCCAGTGCGTGATCGGCGGTCGCCACGTACTGGTCCAGCACCGCCGGACGGGTCTTCGAGGTGATGAGCAGCCAGGTGTCGCCGGTCTTCCGGCCCGCCACCAGGAGCAGGCCCAGCCCGACGCCCTTGAGCAACAGGACCCGCTCCCGGCCCTTGCGGCGCGTGACAGCTATGACGCCATAACCCAGAATCACCCACAACGCGCCGTTGCCGAAAGGGTGGCCCTCGGTCACCCTGGCGTCGGCCGCCCATCGCACCAGGAAAATGATGATGTCGATGCCGATCGCGACGCCGGCCGCGATGAACCGTTCCCGCCAGGTGAGAACCACCATCATCAACCCCATGCTGGCGTACAGGAGGAAGCCCGATTGTGGGGCGAATATGACCTCCTGCGCCTGGGTGGTGATCGGCCCCGGCAGTCCGTAATGACGCGCGGAAATCTCCAGCGCGATGAGGAACCCGAGGGCCGCCAGGCCCAGCGTGGCCCACAGTATCGCCCGCGGGTGACGCCACGTGGCGAACGTAGTTGTGCTTTTTATTCGCGAAAACACCCGCGATGCTATCGGTATCAATTGTTTGGCCGATTTGCTAGACGTTGGTTGGTAAGTCACTCCTCCTGCCGGAAAGCCTGGCGTTCCGGCAGGAAGACGGGCGATGACGGCGCTCGTAGTGAGCTCGAACATGCTATCGGAGCGCTGTGAGTGGGCTTTGCTGGTCACGGGTGGTGCGAAGTCCGGCCGCCGGGGCGCCCCTTCGCCCGGCAGCGCGTCCCGTACCCCGCCGATGGTCGGGGGGGTACGGGAC